>NZ_JAAFKD010000030.1 GCF_013299165.1 Microcoleus sp. bin38.metabat.b11b12b14.051 | reverse complement strand
ATTCTTTTTTCTAGGTTCAGTTATTTGTGCCTTAAGGTCGCGGTGTGAACCGCTCTCTCTCTGGCGCTTTATTAATATACTTATTTCGCCAAGGGTTGTCAAGCTTTTTGTGAAAATATTTTTGATTGTTTTTGAAACCTATACACTGTAAGGGTTTCGACCGTTGCTCCAGCCTTAGATCGACGATCGCCCACTCCTACTTATCGATTGGGCTGCTTTTTGACCGGGAAACGGGGTTTTTGCCTGCTCAGCCATCAAGTCATTGGTGTCGAGCTTAAAGATTATTGCTGGAGACGATGGCTTTAACGGATATTTACAGATATACAGATATCACGATCGCTCGATACTGCGTCTGCCACTTAAGAGCAAGCACAGATCTCTCGCCCGGAGCCTGGTTAGAAGTCATGTAAAAATAAATTGCTCAAATTGGCGACAACAGAAAGATGGGTTGCCATAACTCCTGTGGGCGTTGCTGAATCAGAATATGATTTAGGGAAAAGGCGTGCTCTTCAGGAATCTCGCCTGTGTTCACTCACATAAAGGCGTTGGATAATCGAGAGAGGAACTGAGGGCACTTGTCATGCCGTGTTGTGGGCGCAAGTCAAGGCATATTTTGAGAAATCGTCACCGCCACGACAAATAGAATCACAGTTATATCCATGGCGATCGCCTGTTCGTAGAGTGTGGTGAAGCCCAGCGCGGCTAAGACGACGTAAAAAGCGAGTGCCTCAAACAACTGTACGTCAATGGCATGGGTTTCCGAGCCAGGGAGCGGATCGCAAGCCTAGATCGCACCACGGTGATTACCTGCTGTGTCTGACAAGTCCGAGCGTTGCTCCCCGAGCTTGACTATCGGCAAAAGATTCTCCTGGTCAGCGTTTGATGATTTCTTAACCTCTAACTTCAACGCTGAGCAAGCTTATTGTATAGATAGGGTACCAAAATTTTCTCTACAGCTTGCTCGCTCTAACACTCAATCATGCTAGAAATTTCCAACACAGTATTTATTGCCGATCGCGAAATCGAGATTAGCGCCATTCGCTCCCAAGGCGCGGGCGGGCAAAATGTCAATAAGGTAGCAACCGCTATTCACCTGCGCTTTGACATCGGCGCTTCCTTATTACCCGATCGCTACAAGCAGCGTTTATTGCAACTCAACGACCAACGGATCACCTCCGAAGGGGTGATTGTCATCAAGTCTCAGGAGCACCGCAGCCAGGAACAAAACCGCGAGGAGGCTTTGAGACGGCTGCAAGAATTGATCAAAAGTGCGATCGTCATCCCAAAAAGGCGCAAACCCAGCAAAGCCACTCGCAGTTCGCAGCGCAAGCGTCTTGACAGCAAAACCAAGCGAGGCCAGATTAAGGCTCTGAGAGGGAAAATTACCGATTGAGGGCTCACTCAGGCGGCCAGGTACGTTGTTGCGCTTGGGCGCTCTTGCATATAGGAAAGAGCGCCCAAGCGCAACAACGTACTTTTTAAGTTTTTACTTATCAGTCAGGATTTGGTGGGCCTAAGTTGTTGGGTAAATCGTTAAGCGTTTTTCCGAGAGCCTGACAAAGAGCTTTCATTTGAGCAATGGTCAATTCTGGTTCGTCTAGTCCTCTTTCCCAGTTACTGATTGCTTGTTGACTTAGAGATTTTGCGCCCGTTTTGTCGGGAATTTGTTTTGCTAAGGCCGATTGCGACAAACCAACAGCCTCCCGCAAGATTTGCAGTGCTGGTATATCTTTCGACTCTTGAGTTTGTTTTTTTCTGGGCATATCAGGAAAATTTACAAGCAAACTTGTTGACAAACCAGAAGGTTACAAGTATGATTGTTTAAGTAGAGACAACAGAAAGGCGGCTCATGTAGCCGGACGGTGGAAACGCTTTGGTTTATAGCGAGCTGCCTTATTTGTAGTTTCTACTAATTATGCCTGCATAACCCAAGCGTATTTTCGGGGCTTGAGTGCATACCTCAAGCTCCTTTCCCTAGAGATTGGCGAACCTCTGCGGGTTAGTTGTCCTTGGACGACGGATCACGACTTGGCAAGTCATCGGGAATTTTAGTTACGTCTAATCCTAAAAGGTCAAACATAGTTTTTAGAGAAACTTGGTACAGGTTAGCCAGTGCAAGTATGTTTTCAGCGTTAGGTAGAGCCTTGCCTAATTCCCAGTCAGCTTGTCTTCGCTCCGAAATTCCGATTTTTTCTTTAACTTGAGGGCGTGTTAGTCCAGCTTTTTCTCTGAGTAGTCTCAAAGGAGACTTTTCCTTTTCTTGTAAATCTTCTTCTATCATAGGACGAAATATTCATGATGTAAACTTCTTGACAAGCATCTGAATAAGACGTAAACTTCATGTAGATAGGCACAACAAAGGCGACTCAGGGAGCATCCAAGGTCAAAATGCAGGTTTGAAGAACCGCCTCATTTGTAGTGTCTATCAATTATGCCTGCATACCTAAGCGTATTTTCCGGGCTTGAGTGCATACCTCAAGCTCCTTTCCCTAGAGATTGGCGAACCCCTGCGGGTTAGTTGTCCTTGGGCGACGGATCACGACTTGGCAAATCATCGGGAATTCTGGTTACGTCTAATCCTAAAAGCTCAAACATAGTTTTTAGAGAAACCTGGTGCAGGTTAGCTAGTGCAGCCACGTTTTCAACAGTTGGCATGGACTTTCCTGATTCCCAGTCAGCTTGCATCCGCTCAGAAACGCCGATATGTTGTTTGACTTGAGGGCGGGTTAGCCCAGCTTGTTCTCTGAGCAGCCTTAACCGAGATTTCTCCTTTTCTTGCGAATTTTCTTCCAGAATACATGAAGCTTCTTTCGTGATGTTGATATTCTTGACCTCAGTTGAAAGATGAAGTACACTTGACGTGAGGAAATCGTCGGGAATTTGGGCTAAGTCTAGTCCCATACATCTAGCAAGTGTTTTTAGTGGGACACCTAGCTCGCGCGCCAGAGCAATAGCGCGATCGAAGCGAGGAATGGCTTCTCCTCGTTCCCAATCGCCAATAATGCGAATTCCTACCCCCATTCGACGACTAAGTTCGGGTTGGGTCAAATTTGCACTTTCTCTCAGGTTTTTCAAGGTTATCGTTTCTCGATCTTCAGCTTCCATCAAATTATAGCAGTTAGTTGCTAGCAAAATAGTGCTTGACAAAGTTTACGTATGGCACTAAACTGCTAGTAGATAGTCAAAACAAAGGTGGCTCAACAAGCCTCCAAGGTCAAAATGCAGGTTTGAAGAACCGCCTTATTTGTAGTGTCTATCAATTATGCCTGCATACCCAAGCGTATTTTCGGGGCTTGAGTGCATACCTCAAGCCCCTTTCCCTAGAGATTGGCGAACCCCCGCGGGTTAGTTGTCCTTGGGCGAAGGCGATCTTACCAAAGGGATATCGTCAGGGATGTTGGAGATATTGATGCCTAGCAATCTAGCAACGGTTTTGGGCGAAAGCTTTAACTCCCGGCATAGGGCGAAGAAATTATCCGCCCGTGGCATTTTCCGACAATTAACCCAGGAATTCACCGTATTTAGAGAAACTCCTAGGTTTCGGGCTAGTTGTTCCTGAGTAGCTTCAGCCAATTGGATAGCTTCTTGAATAGTTTCTGGTTTGAGATAGTCTATATCTTGATTCATTTAAACTAAAGTTATACAATTTTAGTTGACAAATTATGATTATCCAACTAAAGTTGTAAGTGACGGACATGACAGAAGGCGGCCGGCGAGCCTCCAAGGTCAAAACGTGCAGGTTTGATAACCGCCTTACTTGTGCTGTCTATCAATTGTGCTTGCATACCCAAGCGTGTTTTTGGGGTTTGAGTGCATACCTTAAGCCCCTTTCTTTCAACACCGAAGAGGTGAGGCGATGTAAAAGGTCGATCGACCCTAAAGCACAACCCAACTCAGAATTGTATCAAATATCTCGCCCAAAACTTCGCTCTGTTTGTTAGCTGTCCCTCGGCGGCACGTAATCATCAACAAGTCCTGACACATCTAGCCCGATCGAGTGACAGAACTGTTTCAAGCTAATATTTAGGGCTGTACAGATGGCTATTGCAGTATCAACTCTAGGTTTTTGTTTTCTTTTTTCTACGGAATACAAAGTATCTTCAGAGACTTTCCCCGTCAGTTGCAGGCTAAGCTCACGGCGACTAAAGCCCCTGTATTCTCTAATTTCCGCAAGGCTCATTTCGTATAAATCCCGTACTTCTTGATTCATTATGCAGAATATTTCGTAATTTACCATTGACAAATACAGGAATTATGACTAAACTACGATTAGTGGACATCACAAAGCGGTCGTTCGACCGGTGCAGCACAACCCAACTCAAAATTGTATCAGCAGTAATAATTTTTTAACTGTTGGTTTAATTTAATTGCTAATTGGGGCCAAAGCTCTCTGGAAGTTCATCTATTTTTTCTATTTGTAACTCCCGGCAAATTGCTTTCAACTGAAAGAGAGAAAATTTTGGTTCTGTGGCTCCAGATATCCATCTATGATACGTAGCGCGGGGAATCCCACATCTAAAAGCGAACTCATCTTGTGACAAGTTCGTTTTGTGGATTCTTAGGGCTTCCAATGGTGAATTGCCCTCCTGTCTTCGTTCTTTTCTTGATGACATTGGAACCTAAACTCAATTTGAGATGTCATGAGTGACATATTAAACTTATGTCTCATAATGAGATATCAACGACATAACACAAGCGGGTCAGTCAAGCCGAATAGTCCAAACGTCTAAGTTTGAGTAGGCGCCTTGAGGTGATGCCATGTAAAAGGTCGATCGACCGGTGCAGCACAACCCAAGGCCAAATTATATCAAATATCCGCCCAAAACATCAACTTTGCGATCGCCCAACATCCGTGGTATCGTGCCATTTCTCGACCCCTTCCCGATCATGACCACATCTACCGACAACTTTTACCTAGGCGATGTCGCCTCCAACTTTCACTTTGCAGGCCCGCTGCTAGACTTTGAAGAAGAAATCCAGAATCAATCGCCCTTTCACGATTTAAACTATCTGACAGGCGAAATTAAAAGAGGATTCCTAGACTACGTGCGTCAAGGAATCATGCTAGACGTAATCCGAAAACTGCGATTGTACAAAGACAAATTCAAAACTTTTAAAAGTTACTGCGAACAAGCTTTAGGTAGGCAGTATTTTTACTGCACGCAAATCATCAAATCTGCTGCAATTTGCCTGCGCTTAATCAAAGCCGGATTTGAGATTTTGCCAAGCTGCGTCGCTCAAGTTGTCCCCTTGTTCAAACACGCAGTCACCGACCAATACGGCGACAGTGCTTTACAGGAAAAGTGGCAAGAAGTTGTGGATGTCATCCCCAAAGAAAGGATTACCGCAATAACTATTGCCGAAACAGTTGACAACAATCCCAATCTCAGGTTAAAACAAATTCGGATCAAAACCGACACCTACGCCCTGTTAACCAAAAAAGCAGCCGCTGCGGGAATGTCAATTTCGGAATTTTTGGGGAGGTTGGTTGACGAATACAACCCCAGAAATTTGGAGCAGCCGACGGAACACACTCCTGAACAGGAGGAGATTTTAGACCAATTGGACGCGGAGTTTAAGAAGCCCGCGGCGGAACAGAGTTCAAATTCTGGTGAAGACAAAGTTAAGTCTAAAGGTTTTAAAGTAAAAAATGAGCATAAAGGTGGTACAAGGGAGGTGAAGGCGAAAAGTTTGGAAGGTAAAGTAAAAGCGAAAGGCTCTGAAAGTGAAATTAAGCTGAAAAATAACCAAACAGAAATCCCAGTCGAGAAACTATCCAATTTATTGAAGGAAAAAAATCATGAAGTCATCTGCCCAAAACCCAATCATGCGTCAACTGAAACTGATGGAAGCTCAATTGACCGAGATTCAGTGCCAACTGATTAAAGCTACTGTGTTGAATTGGTGGCAAATCGTTTTGCCTGACGGACAGAAGATTGCGATCGAGCACGCGGGCGGCGGACACTGGATTTTTCGGGCTAATGGCCTTGAGAAATCGCATCCTGAAGTGCGGCTAGCGGTGTTAAGGGCGATCGCGGAAGGCTGTCGCCGATAGGTTACGGTTAAGGACACGGCGCGGTGTCGTGTCCCTACGGGGTGATGGAGTTGTCATGATTTTTTGATATTGGGACGATCGGGCGATACCTTCGGTCTGCTTCGCTTACGAGATTGGTTAGGATGGCGATCAAAATGTCCCAAGTGTGGGGCGAGGTTTAAAGTTCCCGCATTTTAGGGAGAGAATTCGTTATTACTACTTATAAATATCCGATTAAAAGTAAGCTCGAACTAGAAGCGGAGTTTAATCGCCTCGCCGAAGAATGGCGTGCAGAAACGAGGATGCTGTCATTCGTTACACAGAAGTCAATGCACGCAGCTTACCAGAGAATTATTGGTATGGGCCCGGCTGTTGTCCCGTTGATTTTGCGCGATCTCGAACAAAAACCAGATCATTGGTTTTGGGCGTTGAGGGCAATTACTGGTGAGAATCCGGTAAAAGCTGAAAAGTGCGATCGAATGAAGCTTATGACTCAAGCGTGGATACAATGGGGAAAAGAACACGGTTATGAGTGGTAGATTAGATTACCGTAAAATCTTGAGATTTCCGAATTTAGATCGTACTGAATATGAAGTCACAAGTGAAGAAACTGTTAACTCTTGATAGCACGGATATGGGTAAATTTCCACATATCCTGAATGCTGATAACGGTAAATCCCAAAGTTTCTATTTCAGTTCCTAATTGACCCCGATCACTAAACCGTGAAGTTGACTCGATAATATGCAACTGACCGTCAAGTTTAAGAGTACGATGTGCTTCTCGCAGATAGTCGGTGAAATTTGAACCCATCAAGGCAAGAGAAAAAATAGCCACATCTAGAGTTTCATCATCTAGCGGTACGTGCGCCATATCACAGGAAATAACATTATTATTAATAGCAATATGGTCAAAGCTGTAAACTGTATGTCTATCTGAAACTGCCTCAGCTAATTTTGCTTCACCGCAACCGAAATCGCCAATAGTGTAGCCACTACGTTGTTGACACCAGCGAATCATTTCCTCATAAGGAATGACAGCCCAATCTTTCCTTGAGTTTTGATATAAAGTGTGGTATTGCGCCCACTCTTCTGGATTTTCTTGTAAACGTTGGTGAGTGGTGGAACTCTGAGTTTGGTTCCAGTGGCGATTCATGGTGGAGAAGTTGCCGTAACGCGCCAGTCGTTGCTGTACTTCGGCTGGGTTAGTATCTGGAATGGGGATAATAATTTTCGGGCGGGTGATGATTTGGACTTCGCCAGATGCGAGGCGTTCTAACCAGCCGATCGTATCTTCGTAAGCTTGAGCAGACGAACGCAGGTGTCCTTCTGGTACTATGCCATCAATAGCAGCATCGGCGATCGACTTTTTGAATTTTAAGCGCTGCATTTTGGAATCACACCACGACCAGCGCTGACTGTTAACAGTTGCATAGGTCAGAGGAATCACCATTTTGACTGTATCGCGGGTTTGTCCTTGGCGGTATATCCGACCTTTAAGTTGTTCAAATTCGGCATGAGTCCAAGGTAGGACGTTGACAATTAGCTGGTTGCAAACGTGCTGTAAGCCATCTACACCAGTCCCTATGGCGCTAGAACCGATGAGAACATCAATTTTGCCGTTTAAAAAGCCTTCTAAACCGGACTTGTCTTCGCCCGTGTAGAAGCCGACTTTCCAGCCATCATTTGCTAAGGCATCTCTCAATATGCGATCGATTCCCTTGATGTAATGAGTGTAAATTAGGGTTTTGGGTTGGATGTGCTGGCGAATAATGGGTAATCTGGCAACAGTGAGGATTTTTTCTAATTGCAATGGAGTACCATTTCCACCTAAAGCGCGAATTTCTTCGATGTACTCGCCACAATCTACGGGAATTTCGATTTGTTTATAATCTAGTTTATATTCTGGCATCCAGCGTATTCCCAGAGTAACGAGTCGCTGATGCAGTCTCATGCAGTTGGCAATTGTTGGGTGGATATCGAGTTCGTTGTGGGCGAATCCCGTCACCATTTCTATTAAACTTTTGCCTTCTTGGATATTGTTAATTACCGGAGTGGCTGACATTCCGATAACGTGCAAATTGGGGTTGCGTTCTGCGGTGGTGGTGATGATGGCAGTTACTAATTGTTTGCGCCGGGACATATCTTCAACTTGGCGCTGTTTGGTGTAGTGAATTTCGTCAATAACTATGAAATCAATAGATTCGTTTTCTTCTATAAATGAGCGTATCTTGTTAGCAGAGTCTGGTTGTTGGAATATCTCATAGTTCAAAATCAAATAAAGGTGGGTTTCTGGATTGATAACGGCACCTAAACCAGTCTCATCACCCAGCGCTTTTGCCCAATTGGCATTAAAAGTTTTAGTAATAACTACGCTATCGGGGAAAATCTTGAGGATGGCATTTTTCCAACCTTCGACGACGCTATTCGGACAGCAGATAAGGGTAAGATGGGCTTTAATGACGCGACTGGCGAGAACTGCGGAGAGGGTTTTACCTGCACCAGTTCCAGACCAATTACCGACTCGTTTGCGATCACGTACCCGAACGGCTATTAGTCGCTGCATCAGGTTTGGTTCTGCTAGTTCGCTGCCAATACGGAAAGCATAACCTGTGGGTATTTCGAGAGTTTTGGCGCGGTGATATTCGTCTAGGAATTCTGTTTTGACGCGATCGGCATAGGTGTCGCCTGTGTATTCTTCAGCTTGGGCTGCGGCTGTTGTTTCATCGTGAAAAACGTGCTTCCAAATCTTTGCTTTTGCCGATGCGATGAGAAATTCGACGGCTTCTTCATCGGCTGAGGATACGACGTGATGATCTAAGGATGATAGAACTTCTCGCGTTTGGACAATGGGAAGGTTAAGGTTGTCTTCTTCCGGGGAGGGTTCGATATTTTGATTAATTTGGTTGTCAAGATTATCGTCAGAGGTTATGTCTCTTTCATCAGTGATTTTATTATTTATGTTTGTTTCAAGTGATTCGATAGTTAGCTGTTTATCTTGCAGGAATTTATCAACTATCGAAGATTCACCATTGATGAATTTTTTTATTTCTTCTTTTGGGAATCGTCCAGTAGCAAGGGCTTTAACAAAGCTTTTACCTTTGCCTGTACTCTGAAGCATTCCACTCTGCTGAAATAGTAGGTAAAGTTCAGCAGCAGTAAAAGTTTCAAGGTGGTTTATTAATGTGCTAATAAAATGGCGGATCTTTTCTACTGTCCAACCTGAATTACAAAACGCACATCCTCTCCCATGAACTCTATTGGAAATCATTGCTTCCCACTCATGTTTTGAGTCTTGAGTGCATTGCCACCAAACTTTTTCTTCTGAACCTGCGATAACTGCACTTGGGGTAAGTGTCCCATTTTTGGTGGGATGCCATTGTTTAGCAATTTCAGGATAACGAGTTTCCAGACAATTAGTAACCGAGATCTTTTGCCCAGAACAACAGGGGCATCCTCTCCCTCTGATTCTATTAACAATAGAAGAATCCCACTCGTGATCGACTCCTTCTGGACAGATCCACCACGCTTTTTTTGCCGAACCTGCCACTATTTTATCTGGGGTGAGCTTACCATTTTTCGTCGGATGCCACTGTTTGGCTATCTCTGGATAAAGACTTGTTAGAGAGTTAGTGACAGATGATTTTAGACCACGACAAAAGCGGCATCCGTTTCCTCCTACTCTATTGACTATACAAGCATCCCACTCGTGATCGGGACCTTCGGGGCATTTCCACCAAGCTTTCTCGTTTGAGCCTGCTACCACTTGTTCTGGAGTCAGGCTACCATTTTTTGTGGGATGCCACTGTTTGGCTAAGTCAGGGTAAAGACTTGCTAGAGAATTCGTGACTGAAGCTTTCTGTCCAGCACAACAGCGGCATCCATTCCCTCTAACTCTACTATCAATAACAGCATCCCATTCGTGATCGGGACCTTCGGGGCATTTCCACCAAGCTTTCTTGCTTGAACCTGCTACCACTTGTTCTGGAGTCAGGCTACCATTTTTTGTGGGATGCCACTGTTGTGCTAACTCAGGGTAAAGAGTTGCTAGGGAATTAGTAACCGATACTTTTTGACCAGCACAAAATGCACATCCATTGCCTCCAACTCTACTGACTATGGCAGTTTCCCATTCGTGATCGGGACCTTCGGGGCATTTCCACCAAGCTTTCTTGCCTGAACCTGCTACCACTTGCTCTGGAGTCAGGCTACCGTTTTTTGTCGGATGCCACTGTTTGGCTATCTCAGGAGCAATAGTGACCAGGGAATTAGTCACCGATACTCTTTGCCCAGCACAATAGGGACATCCATCCCCTCTTTTGACTCTTTTCTCAATAGAAGCTGGCCATTCGTGGTCAGGCCCATTAGAACATTTCCACCAAGCTTTATTTGCTGAGCCTGCTGCAACTTGTTCTGGAGTCAGGCTACCATTTTTTGTGGGATGCCACTGCGCGGCTAGTTGAGGGCTTATAATTGATAGAGTCTTTTTCATATTCAAGATGGAGATATGTATGGATTGGAAAACTTACGAAGAAACGGTAAAGAATATATACGAAGTGTTGGGTGCTAGCAAAGGAGTTAAGATTGAATGTTATGGCAACTCTTGTAAATGTACTGACCAATCAGAAGTCAAGCATCAAATCGACGTACTGACTGTTCACACTGACGGAATTCATAACTATAAAACATCTATAGAATGTAAATATTGGAATAAAAAAATTAATAAGGATATAGTCATGAAGACTTTGGGGATTCGTCAAGATTGTAATTTGCAGAAAGCAATTATCGTTTCCAAGATGGGCTTTACTCCTGATGCCATAAAATTTGCTAAATACTATGATATTGGGTTGGTGGAACTGAGAGAACCGTTAAAGCAAGATATAGAAAATCGGATCACCGAAGTCAATATAAATATAATTCCTGTAATATCTAATATAACTCGTCTCCAGAATATTGTCCATGAGGAAGAAGATCAAAACGATACACACTTTGAGATTAACATAAGCGATAGTTATTATTTGTTTCCTGATGGGACTCATAAAACTATTAAACATTTAGTAGAAGATTTTTTCCGGGAGATTAAGCAAGCTCAAAAAATTAATGAACTCACGGAAAAAATCGTATCATTCCCTAATGGCACTTATCTTCAATCTCCTAGTCCTGAGTTGAATATTAGAGTTAAATCTGTTCATCTTCAAGGTATTTTGGTCACAGATAGTATGGCGGAAACAGTGAAAATTAGGTGGGAGGATAGAGTCTGGCTGATTATGAAGTCTATTTTTGAAGAAAAGATGTTTACAATTTCCCGAAACGGAAATATACAAGAAATTCCGTATCTCTGACAATTAATTGAAGTCTAATCTATCACCACAGACAAATAATGTGGGGATCGACAAATGGAAATAGCGGAGTCGAATTACAACTCCTGACTTAATTAACGATTTTACGACGTTTCAGCCAATATTTTACTCATCTCAAAAGACCTGTTTTCCGTGTGAGCGAAAAATGGGGGGAAAACCTAAATCGGAGATTCAGTGAGACTGCTAAATGGCATAGCCATAAAGTTTATAAATCTATGGACACAACTGGACTCGAACCAGTGACCCCTACGATGTCAACGTAGTGCTCTAACCAACTGAGCTATGCGTCCTCACGGATTACTAACTTAGCACAACATTCGATCGCCTGTCAAGCATAAACATAAAATTTTTCCAGCAGACACCCTCAGCCACCGCCCTAATTCCCAACCCGCCAAATCTTAACAGTTCGATCGCCCGAACCGCTAGCCAAACTCCCATCAGCAGCAAACGCCACCGACAAAACCTCCCCAGCGTGGCCCGTCAGAAGTTCCAGCAAACCCCCCGTCGCCGCATCCCACAAATAAATCGAACCATCCCGACTCCCCGTCGCCAAAACCCCACCATCCCGGCTTAACGCCACACACAAAACATCCCCAGAATTGTCCCTCATACTCCGCAGCAGTGTACCTCGCCCGTCAACATCCACCCGCCACAACTTCGCCGTACCATCCCGACTCCCCGTCGCCAAAATCGATCCTTCTCCTACTCCCCCCCTTACCAAGGGGGGGCTGGGGGGGGTCAATCCATCTCCTACTCCCCCCCTTACCAAGGGGGGGCTGGGGGGGGTCAATCCATCTCCATCTCCCCCCCTTAGCAAGGGGGGGCTGGGGGGGGTTCCAGCAAACACGATCGCCCGCACCCAATCCCCGTGCTCTGCTAAAGTACAAATCGATCGACCATTGCGCCAATCCCACAACCGCAAACTCTTATCCCGACTACCACTAGCCAAAAACTCACCGCCTGGACTAAAAGCCACCGCCTCCACCCCGCCAACGTGCCCGCTTAAAGCCGACATCGGCCTACCCTTATTCAAATTCCACAATTGCACAGTCTTGTCCCGACTACCGCTAGCCAAAACTTGACCGTCGGGACTAAAAGCCACAGCATAAACCCGATCCTCATGGCCGCGCAAAGCATACCACCACTTACCCTTATTCAAATCCCAAATTTGAATCGTTTTATCCCGGCCACCGCTAGCCAAAGTCGCGCCATCAGGACTAAACGCCACACAAGTCACCCAGTCAGAATGACCAGTGAGAGTGTACCACCGCTTACCCGCGTCCAACTTCCACATCTCAATCGTCTTATCCTCACTCCCGCTAGCTAAAGTCGCACTGTCGGGACTGAAAGCTACGGATGTGACAGCCTGGGAATGCCCTACCAGAGTATGAACGCACCTCCAAGTAGGCGCGCGTGCGGGAACAACCCGCTGCATCAGTGGCACGGGTATAATTGTGCCTGCAACCGTTGGCGGGACGGCATTCTGCACCGCAGGCGCAGTCGGCGGCACCGAAATTGGTCTTGGCGCCGGAGTCGGGGGAACCTGCACAGGCGACTGCTGCGGCTGCAAATCTTGGAGAACCTCAGCTACAGATTTGTAGCGGCGACTGAGACTCGGTTCGATCATTTTGTCGAGAATTCCGCCCAATTTCGGATCGATTTCCACCTTCAAAAAATCTCGCCAAACCCAAACATCTTGATTGATATCGAACAAATCAAACGGAGATATTTGAGTTAGCAAATAAATGCAAGTTACGCCCAAACTGTACAAATCGCTGGCATAAATCGCTTGACCTCGAATTTGTTCCGGCGCGACGAATTCGGGCGAACCGATGACTGTTCCTGTTTCTCTCAAACCCTCGACAAGTTTTGCAGCGCCAAAATCTACTAAGACTAATTCCCCAGTTAAGTTTGGGTAAGTATAAATAATCGGAGTTTGAGCAATGCGGCGGCGGATAATATTGGGTGGTTTAATGTCTCGGTGAATTACACTGCGATCGTGCACAAACTGCAATACTGGCAATAAATCCTTCAGCATACCAAGAATCTGATGTTCGCTGACAGGCCCACTCCGCGCTAATTCTTGCTGTAAATTCTCGCCTTCTATAAATTCTTGCACTAAATACTGATAGCGTTCCTGCTGAAAGTGCGCCAGCAATTCGGGAATTTGCGGGTGTTTCCCCAATTCGTCCAGCCGCACGGCTTCTCGGTTGAATAATTCTGCTGCTTTTTCGGCGCTGCTGGTTCCTTGGGATAGCGGGAAAAACTGTTTAATTGCACAGCGCGGTTTTGAGGGTTTGTCTTCGTCTACTGCTAAAAAAGTGCGGCCGAAACCGCCGCGCCCGAGGGGTTTGATGGCGCGGTAACGCTCTCTGAGCAAGAGTTTTGTGCCACAATTCAGGCAGAATTGGGTACGATCGGCATTTTGCGGGTTTTGACAAGCGGGGTTTAGGCAATAACTCATAACTGAACCGGGAAGCAATCAGCAGCATATTTCTATGATACTGAAGCAAAAGGGCGATCGGCTCTGACGTTACAATTTAAAATTAAAGGACTAAAGTCCTCACTACGAACCAGTTTGTAGTGAGGACTTCAGTCCGCAGCATTTAAGATGTAGCTTTAACATTCAGAGCATACTCTTTAAACCTTTCCAAGTCAGCCTGAATAGTCGATTCAACAACTCGCCCTACAAACGAATTGTCCATCAATGTTGCCAGCCAGCCGGGAATTCCGTAAGCTACCGTTAGTTTGACAATGCTGCTGTTTTTGCGATCGTAAAATCGCACCGCACCTCGATTCGGCAAACCGTCTACCGATTCCCACTGAATAATCTGATTCGGCACTAATTTGACAATCCGAGAAAGCCAGCTAAATTGTAACCCACCTGTGGCGAGTTTCCAGCGAGACAATTCGGGATTTTCTTCGAGAACTCTAACCGAGTCTATCCACTTCATCCAGCGCGGCATTTGCTCTAAATCAGACCAAAGTTCCCACGCTAATTCGATAGGAATTGCCACTTCTACTTGTACGCTATGCTCTAACCAATCAGTCATGGGATTTTAGATTTTAGATTTTAGATTTTAGATTGAACAATTGTTTCTTCTCGTTCTTTGTCTCGTTATCAGGCTCTGCCTGGTAACGCATATAAGCGAGGCTCCGCCTCGGTTTTCAAGAGCGAATATTGGAGGCAGAGCCTCCTGCAAGGCATTTCCAGGCAGAGCCTGGAAACGAGAGAATAATGACTAATCACTCATGACAACTGTCAACTGTCAACTGTCAACTATCAACTGTCAACTGACCGTAAGCTTCGAGAATTACCTTAGCCGCTTGATGGCCGGAAAGTGTTGCACCTTCCATGCTATCAATATAGTCTTGCTGAGTGTAACTTCCTGCTAGAAAGAAATTGGCGATCGGAGTTTTTTGAGCGGGGCGAAAAACATCCATTCCCGGTGCTTCGCGATACAAAGATTGAGCCAACTTAACTACGCTGTACCAAGTCATGTTTAATTCCCGTGCAGAGGGGAATAAATCTTGAACTTGCTTGAGTACGTGTTGGGCGATCGCCTCATTGCTCTGTTTGATAAACGGATCGCCCGGTGTCAGCACCAATTGCAACAGAGAACCTTGTCCTTCTTTATAATAATCCTTGGGACTTGTCAGCGCCAAATCTGCAAAACAAGAAAAATCTGCATCTGCTGAATATAGCAAATTATCAATTCCGACAGCGTGACTTAACTGTTTGCGTTTCGCTTCATCTTCTAGTTCCGTTACCCAACCGTCGAACCGCAATTGTACTGTCGCAACTGGTACGGCATCTAACTTATAAATATTGTCAAATTCCGACCACTTGCGCCAAGCAGGCGGCAATATTTTTTGAATTCCAGGCACGTCGCAGGCGAAAACGTAGGCGTCTGCGGTAATATGTTCTTCTGTTTCGCCATTAGCTACTACCAACCCTGTCACGCGCGTTTCTGCGCCTTCTTCAAACTGAATTTCTCGGACTCGGCGCCGCGTGTAAATTTTGGTTCCTCTGCTTTCCAAATATTCGACAATTGGTTTGTGCAAATATTCGTTGGGAGAACCGGCCAGCATCCGCATCACAGAGGCTTCAGTTTTTGTGGCAAAGAATTGGAATATTGTCAACATACACCGGGCAGAAATATTTTCGGTGTCGATAAAACCTAGTGCATAGGCGATCGGGTTCCACAGTCTTTTGAGCGAGTTTTGGTTGCCACCTTGACCCCGGAACCAGTCAGCAAAGCTAACGTTATCCAACTTACGGATAGTTTTCATTGCTCCATCAAAGTCTATCAAACCACGGACGATCGGGCTTGTTCCCAGGGCGATCGAATTTTGGATTTTGTCTTGTACGGATAGCTGAGATGTAGTGAAAAACGCCTTCAATCCATGCAAAGGAGCACCAACCGGAAAGCGAAAATCCAAAGAACCAGTTTCGCCGCCTCGATTGATAAAAGTGTGAACGTGATCTTTGAGGAGTAAATCGTCAAAAGCTCCCACTTTTTTCATCAGAGCAAATAAGTTATAATAGCAGCCGAAGAAGACGTGTAAACCCATTTCCACGTGATTCCCGTCTGGATCAACCCAACTGCTGACTTTGCCGCCTACAAACGGGCGGGATTCAAAAATTTCTACTTCGTGGCCGGCATCCACTAAATCAACGGCTGTTGTCATTCCAGCCAGTCCCGCACCTGCGATCGCAACCCGCATTTTACGTAATCCTTTACACTATTTTTACAAATTGTAACAAATTTTAGTATTTCCGAAACATTCAAAGTGCGTAAATGCCGATCGCCACTTGTACCCCTCTCTGAATTCTTGCCAAAAAATCCGCACTAATTGCACCGTAAGGGCCTTGTTCCAGATAAGTCTGGCGCAAAGCAGAGACATTTTCGCAAACAGAATCAAGAATCAGCTTGCAATCCTCCCTCACCTGCTGGAATTAAGATGCGAGTAGGATTATCTACCCCTGCAAGGTTACTTGTGAAAGGAACAACAATCACAGAATCACTAAACTCGTTGCGGATGTCAGGAGAAACCACAACTACAGGTCTTTTTTTGGTATCTCCTAACTGACGCAAAGCCCTAGAAAGATAAATCTCCCCTTGTCGGGGATAAGTTGTAGTTATTGAATTAGAGTCCATCGGCGTTCCATGCTTCCTCTATCTGTTCTTCTACAAAATCAAACCACTCTTTTTCATCCTGAATATCTTCTTGACTGCGGTTTTGATAAAATTTCCGCAACTTATCTTCTATTTGCTTAGCGTACCAGAGACGGAGAGCTTGTTCGATCGCCTCCGTCCAATTATCAGTAAGCTGGTCTATTTTCTCAGCGAGTTCGGCATCAAGGGCAACTAACACTTCTCGCTTTTGAGTAGAATTTGACATAATCATTCTCCTGAATAATTAAAAAATCACGGTACACAATGCGTACCTTACATATTACTTTTACATTTTCCCTCTTTCGTGCTGTCCCAGGTCAACCGCAACGACCAGCGAGCGGGTTCAACTGTCAACTGTCAACTGTCAACCCCTCGACTCCGCTCGGGGATCTTCTGTCAACTGTCAACTCTTCTAAAACATCGGCATCAACTGAAGCGGCCCAATGCCTAAGTCTTTAGCAGATACCCAGCGCACCTCAAACAAAGCGATCATATCCTTAAACTGAGGCTGACCGCGAGAAGCACCCATCAACCCTTTAGCAATCACCAAACCGCACCAACCGTTCGTTGATTTACAGCGGCGCTCCCACTTTTTGCGAGCTTCCTGATGCACCGGATCGTCTTCATTAAACTCGCCAAACAAATAGAGTTCGCCATTTTTAGCTTGCAAAATACCCAAATCGTATTGCTCGTCTTGAAAAGGATCTTCGCCCGGATTAAAGCAAATTGCCTTCACTCCTCCGGCTTCTTTCAAATCCTGAATCATAGTTTTCGCTTTGGGATGAGAAGTTTGAATCATCACTACTGGCAAACCGTCTCCCTCGGCATTAATATGAACTTCTGCACCTTGGTGAAACTGGGCAGTTGCGCGCAGAAAGTCCACCGTTTCCCAAGGTATGACGCCGAGACTCAAAAATGAATTCGGCGGCACCAAATCGTCCCGCAGCAGCGGCATTTCAAATTCATCCTCATCATCCTCATCATCGTCATCACCGAGCATCTCTAATAGTTCGTCTGACACTTCCGGCATGGTCGAAACTTTAACGGATATTTGTTGAATTTCTCCGTCAGACTGCGGAACTGGGATGCGGTAGCGGCTGTTGAGAGTGGGAAATATTTCTGCTCCCAATTTGCGGCGGCTGTTGCGAAAAAAGCGGTGAAATGCTTCTAGAGCAACTAACACAGTCAGGGCTTCTTCTTCGTAAAGAATCGATCGCAATCCTTCTAAGGGATGCAGGTTGCCAAAATTCGGTTCAATTTCCGATGGAGGCAAATCAGCTAAATCAATTTGGTCTTCTTCGTCATCCTCATCAAAATCGCCCGCACTTTCAAAAGTGAGAAACAAACAGTCCTGTCCTAAAAAAGCCTGTTCTAAATCTTGAAAAGAGTCATCATTAACGACTCGCTCTCGAAACCGTTTCAAGGATTCTAGAGAGCGGTATAACAAAACTCCGTAATCCATTCTGCCTTGACCCAATACGGACACGTAGAGGCTGGCAACATCCCACTGATTGATTTCAATAGATATAATTTGGTGTTCGCTCAAAGTCCGCCACGGAGCATCGTGCCAAATTTGAGCGGCTTTTTCCATTAACACTTCGGCGTACTGAGGCGGCAACTCGGGAGGCCTGTTGACAGCTACCTCTTGCATTCCCCGAAATATTTCGTCAATTAGGGGCAATTCGGGTACGTAGTCAATGGAAATACCTAAATCTTGAAGCACGCCCCGCAGGTAAAATTGAATTTCTCGGTTTTTGACGACGATTTTTTGGGGGCGGACTGAGGGAGCCGGACTTTGGGGATGTTCCATTGCCCGCAGCAGAGCTCGGACGATCGCCTCTGGGCCGGCATCTGGCCCTACCACGTCCATAGCCCTCACGACGCCTTCAGAGCCGTCCACCCAGAGAATACACTCACCATCAGCTTCCGGATCGTCGTCGTCCTCTAGGATCATGTGCGAGTCAGCATTCGATAACGGTCGGCGGTCGCCCTCCCACACGCTGGGAATTTGAGGTAAGTTTTGTAGCCGACGAAGAGTAGAGCGATTCAGCGCTGCCATAGAGTAAGCCCGTTGGGTGAAGCATTGTTGCGGTGCCCGTAGCCGGTCAACCGCTGCTTCTCAATCATAAACCCTGTAGGGGGATAGGACATCGAGCTGGGAAGGCGCTGTGGGAATTAAAAAAATTTTAAAACTAAAAATTATACCTTCAACGGACAGTTGACAGTTGACAGTTGACAGTTGACAGTTGACTCCGAAAGCAGTTGACTGACTCTTGACCAATGACTAATGACTCTTGACCAATGACCTGTTTGACCTGTTTGACCAATGACTAATGACTCTTGACCAATGACTAATGACGAATGACTAATGACTTCCTTCTGCCCTGTACAATGGAGGAATAAGATTAAACTCAAGCGCATTGCACAGTCTTAGGAGTTCGGCAAATTATGACTCAAGCGATTTCACAACAGCGGGGCATTCAAATGACGGACTCTGCTGTTCGTCAAGTTTTAGCTCTTCGGGAAAAACAAGGTAAAGACCTCTGCTTGCGAGTAGGGGTGCGCCAGGGCGGCTGTTCTGGTATGTCTTACGTGATGGATTTCGCAGATCCCAGCACTGTGAAACCCGACGATGAGGTGTTCGACTACGAGGGTTTTCAGGTAGTTTGCGATCGCAAAAGCATTCTTTATCTCTACGGCTTGGTGCTCGACTTCAGCGACGCGATGATCGGTGGCGGTTTTAAGTTCACTAACCCCAACGCTACTCAAACTTGTGGCTGCGGCAGTTCTTTTTCTGCTTAAATGGGAAAATTGCTTGGAGCGCGGGTAATGGGGCATGGGTAATTGGTCTCAAGTTCAGGGCTAAAAGTTCGCCGACAATAGCGCGCGCGATCGACCACTAGCCTCTGATTGACTTCTTTTGTCCCCCACCCGCTGCTTTCAAGCAACCTCAAATCGAAAAATGGAAAATCCCAAATCGCATGACGCCAGAAGAATTGTTTAAAGAAGGTTTCGATCGCTACCAAGCTGGCGAAGCCCCTGCTAATCTCATCCCCGTGTTCAAAGAAGTGTGCGAAAAAGCCCCAAAAAATGGCAATGCCTGGGCTAGCCTCGCGTGGCTCTACCTGTTGGAAAATAAGCCCGCACCAGCTCAAAAAGCAGCGAAAACCGCCGTCAAATTGAACCCTCACGACCCCCAAGCTCGCATCAACCTAGCAGTCGCCATCCTCGACCTCAAAGAAAAAGGCGTGCGCCCCCACGTAGAAATCGCTCAGCAAATCCTGATGGCTTCCGAAGAGTTGCTGGAGGAAGTTAAGAAAAATTTTGAAGAAGGGTTAAGCCGGAAACCCGACTGGAAGAGTCTCGCCCGGGTCAAACAGTGGATTTTTGAGGCATAACCAGGCAAAAAAGTCGATCGGTGGTTGGGGATCGACGAAATCTGGTTTGCGGTTTATTACGATCTCGTAATAAATCAATAAATAACTTTATGGAAAACTCAGCAAGTCAGTGCTAGTATTTGAAGACTTAGACGATTTGCCAATCCGCTCAGCGGTTTTCAGAATTCACTACCATAATACTAGGAGTTGTAAGGACATGAGCACTGACAGCCACGTTAACATCAAACCAGCAACCCGCAACCACAAAGGTTTCTTTATTCAGCCTGCTTCTTACAAGTTGATGAGCATTGATAAATCCGGCTGGGCATTGATTTGCATGGATAAAGCAGTTTGTCATTATGTAGATCCTGATGACTTGCAATTGCCGAATAAGTCAGGAACATCTGAAGGTTAACCCTGAAGTTTTGAGAGACATTAAAATGCTTTATAGAAGTAGCTGCCCTCGATTGAGAGGCAGCATCTTTTTTTTTAGTCATTAGTCATTGGTCAAGAGTCATTGGTCATTGGTCATTAGTCATTGGTCATCTCGCCAGAAGAGCGAAGTCGAAGCGTGGTCATTAGTCAACTGTCATTAGTCAACTGTCATTAGTCAACTGTCATTGGTCAACCGCTTCTAAAAACTTAGGTAAACCTAGGTATAAACTTCTGCGGTGTAAGTTTAAGCAAATCTTCTCTAGTGCGCGAACGCTTCCCTTCCACTAAGCTCAGGGTTGACCAGAAAACTCCAGTTAGAAACGATATAATAATCGTGCCTACGATTCACCATACCGGATTGCTTGGTCTTTCTATTTAATTCGGCCCATTGACTCCATACGTGCTTGTCCGAGTTCACCTCGACATAGGCGGTTATGGAGTCTGGGAGTTTTTCACTAAGTCTCATGCCTCTACGAGCAATCACTAAAGCAGCGCTTTCATCGCTAGCAAGCCCGTACATCTTAAGGTATTTAAATAAACCAATAATGCTTGTAAATGCGGGATTGACTGTAATCAATTCAATTCCACGATTGGCAAGAATAGCATTTAGTTGTTTATAAAATTCGTTGTATGCCCAGCTTGAGAGCATTCTGGCATATTTGCGACTCTTTTCACCCAGGCGCTGCTTTTTATCTGAGAAGTCTAATTCCTCGCAAACAATCGGGCATTGATAGAGTAGAGCTAACGTCACCAACTGAAGACAAGCATCAACAATTTGAGCTTGCTGTGCACCATTGGGTAAACCCATTTGTAAGGCAATTTGACATGAGGATTTTAAATTGCCATCGATGTCAATACAAGCCCAACCAATTGAGCCGGGGTTCATGTCAATCCCAATACAACCATAAGCTCGATCAAAAGACTGGGACTCAACAGGGCTTGGTGTAAAAGATACCGCTACTTTCCATTTATGATCTTTCTTGAATAGATGCCAAGTCTTGGCACCGCAGGTCGGTAGTCGATTAATATTTCGGTCAAAATTGCCAATTTCGGCTGAGACATTTTTGCCGAAACTTTCTTCAAGACAAGCAGGGGTTCTAATCTTTAAGGTAGAACCGTTCCATTGCGCGATACCATTCCCTAGCGTTTCGTCCTTAGAACCCACAAGAAAGATTTGATTGTGAGGTACGAATACTTTGATTGGTGCTACCTTCAAAATAGCCAGCTTGTTCTGAATCAAGAAAAGCTTGCGCTTTTTGTTGTGAATCTGAAACCGTAAGTTTTGCCAATTAGTTCCCTTGTGCTTGAGCGAACAAGACAAAGGGAAATTGCAGCCTACTGTGCTGCCCGGCCAATTCTTTTTGGAGTAAAACTTGTTTGCTGTTTTAAGCTTTTTCTCCGCCTTCGGCAGCCAAACTTCAATCGACTTTGTTTTGCCAGTTAATGTCTTGATATGCAACGAACGATGCTGTTTAGCGCTGTCAACTTTACCCTTGGAATAAGAGATAATGCCATTTGCGTGACGCTTATTGATAGAGTAGGTTGCCTGAAGGTATGTATTCCATTTCGACTTGTTAAATTCGGAACAAGCCAACAACTGATTAACCGTTTCAGTCGCAGCAAGCCTAAAAACAGGGGCGAATGCAGTTAAAAACATCTCCATCTGACTGAATCCCAAAGCGTTTAGTTCCGACTCTGGAGTGGGCAGTCCTTTGACGTAGGTTAGGGATGGCATTGATTCGACCTTCAATGTCGTTATACCTGTAGATCTTACAGGTTTTGTACAGATTTTGCAAGATTATTCAAAAGTTTTTTATTTTTGCTTGAGCGTGACCCGTAAAGTCTAGCCGAAAATACGGTGATGATTTCCAGTACGTCCGAGGCTAAGTCTTCCTCAAAGGTTGCATCTTCCTTTTTGTTCAAGATGACCACTTCAACACCATGATGTTCGCACACAGCAAAGATCAGTTCAGATCCAAACCTTAGAAGTCTGTCCTTGTGGGAAATAACTAATCGGGCAACTTCACCGTCCAGTAGGGCATTAATCAACTTTTGAAGTCCCTTTTTCCTGTAGTTCATCCCGGAACCTAAATCCCTGATCACTTCAAAATCCCAACCTTGAGACAGACAGTAAGCTGACAGTACAGCGTCTTGCCTGTCTAGATCGGACTTTTGGTCATGACTAGATACTCTAGCGTAAGCAATAGTCTTGCCCAACTTCTCTTCGACAAAATCGGTCAACCTATAACGCCTATGTCCACCATCGGTACGGACTGATTCAATTTTTCCGTCCTTTTCCCAACGCCTAATGGTGTCAACGCTGACTGCTTTCAGTTCCGCTAATTCCCCGATACTGATCAGTCTGTTCATGTCATACCTAGAACTCGTTCTCTAAATCATAGGTAAATCTAGGTATTTTGGCAACAGTGAGGAACCCTTATCTTTCGCTCTTCTGTCAACTGTCCCAGGTCAACTGTCAACTCTTTGACTTCGCTCTTCTGTCAACTGTCAACTGTTGTCAACTGTCAACTGAACAGTTCCCTAATTGTTAGGTTTGAAGGCAAACAGCATTTCAAGTTGAGCAGTTGTGGGTTCTGTGGAAGTTGTAGCTACGCTGACTCCTCGGAGAGAATTGAGAAATTCAGAGACGGGCGGCGAAACTAAATTTGGCTGTACTGCGAGCAAATAACGGTTAGCCCATGACATGGTTTTTTCCATATTTATATAAAAGTAACCTTGGTTGGCTTGGGGTAAAGAAGTCGCGATCGCCTGAAAACTCCGACTGCTGCTTAACGGTTCTGGCGGCGCTGTGGTGATGACATCGACTAAAGGGCCTCCGAAAGCGACAAACACAGAATTTTGATTCAGCCAGCCGTGCCCGAATAAAGTGCCTTGCTGGGGTATTTGCCATTCTGTAACTTCTTTGCCTTGGATTTGTCTGGGGGCGACGCTGACTGTAGGATTGCTTTTGGCGATCGCATCGAGTTTTTTGAGGGTGGCTTCGGCTGCGGGGCGATCGCTCGTTTCAAAAATCATCGCCGCCCCCATCCCCAACTGAGACAAAATACCTCGATCCGAACCGATCGCCCCGATCGCGAATTCCCCATTCATCCACCCAAAAACATCACGATCCGCATCTAAATCCAAGCGTTTAAAACTACTTCTCACCTGCTCAATACCCCTGTCAACTTCCGGGCTATTTTTTGCCTCTGCTGTAGCCTGCGACCAAAATTGATTAATTCCCTTACCGCCTACTAAAGCAATGGTTTCACCAGGAAATCTGGGTAACAATTTCGATGCGAATTGCGGCTTTTGCTGTGCGAATTTAGGGTCTAACTGAGCGATAGTTTTGATTCTTAAGCCTGAACTGTCCGCCCCTATTCCCGCTACTAAAGACTTGACTTGTTTGAACTGCGAAAGCACTGTTGAAGGCAAATTGAAATCATCGGGTAAATTAGCTTTCAATTGCTTCATGGCGGCTGGATAGTCAGCAATGTAAACAGTTGCGATCGGATTTTTAACGCCAGCACTCTCTGCAAAATACTTACTTGTACTCTTCTCGGTAGCAAGGGAGGGCGATCCTTTAAAAGTGTCGATCGCCAATTCCACAGGCTTTCTCAAAGGAGCCATCACTAATTGGTCGTTAAGCAAAGCCACACTGTAGCGCTTGCCGGTGGGCTCTGCAATTTCTGAAATTTTAATTCCTTGATACTCAGTTTCCTGAATAGTTGCACCGGGCTGAGATTTTAATTTATTGGCAAAATTCCAAGCGCTAATTTTATTTTTGACGCTGACTACAACCAGCAGCTTAGGAGCCTCGGTTTTGGCGCCAGCATCAGGGGGCAACAAAGCAACCATCACCCCCCCCAGCCAAGGCTTTAAATCCCTGTCAAAGTCGATTTGAGTGCCTGCCAAGCTTTGTTCTTGAAAGGCCTTCAAACCCGCACCGACCAACTTTTGAGCGCCGGGGGTGCCGAATTGCTGCAATTCTGAGAGCGCTTGGGGATTTGGGGAGATGAAGGCGGCCATCGTTGCTTCGTCGGGTACAACTTTGGCGCTGTCTTGAGGGTTGGATACTTGTTGGCTCAAACCGTGGAAGTAAAGGTACACCGCGGCGCTACCTGCTGCGATGATGGCGGCAGCAATTAGAAGCTTTGGTTTTTTTGCAGGCATTGTTTGTATTCCTCGCGTCCCCTATCAGTTTAACTAGATACACTTGGCTTGTGGGGAGGCGATCGAGGAGGCTGTGGATTTTTGTATGATTTAACACAAGTTTGGGCGATCGTGTAAACTGCTGTTCATGTCAAGTGCGGGAAGAAAGATGAAAGTAGCGATCGCGGGAGCAACAGGATTTGTCGGTAGCCGGCTGGTAGAGAAGCTGCAAGCTGCGGGACATCAAGTGGTGGTTTTGAGTAGGGATGCGGCGAAGGCTGGGCGAGTTTTTCCGGCTTCAGCTTATCCAAATTTGGAAGTTGTCGCCTACACTCCGGCGGAGTCTGGTGATTGGCTTCATTCGATCGCGGGCTGCGACGGTGTGGTTAATTTAGCTGGGGTGCCGATTGCGGAGGAAAGATGGACGGCGGCGCGCCAGCAGGCGATTCTGGATAGTCGCAAATTGACGACGGCAAAATTGGTCGAGGCGATCGTCAATGCTAATCCTAAACCATCGGTGTTTGTGAGCGCATCGGCGATCGGCTATTACGGAACCAGCGAAACCGCTGAGTTTGACGAAAACAGCCCTGCGGGAAACGATTTTTTAGCAACAGTTTGCAAAGACTGGGAAGCCGCCGCCCAACCTGCCAAAAATGCAGCAGCCCAACCTGCCAAAAATACGGGCACTCGGCTAGCAATTTTGCGACTGGGGATAGTTTTGGGAATGGGAGGCGCGCTGGCTAAAATGTTGCCACCTTTTAAACTATTTGCTGGCGGCCCCATTGGCACAGGAAAACAGTGGTTTTCTTGGGTTCACCGCGAGGATGTGGTGGATCTAATTTTGTACGCCCTGCAAAATCCGCAAGTTGAAGGCGTTTTGAATGCAACAGCGCCGAATCCGGTGCGGATGAATGAATTGTGCCAAACTTTAGGACAAGTTTTAAATCGACCTTCTTGGTTGCCAGTGCCAAGTTTTGCTTTAGAATTGCTGTTAGGAGATGGCGCTAAAGTTGTTTTGGAAGGGCAAAAAGTTTTGCCGAAACAAACTTTGGCGAGCGGTTTTCAATATCAGTATCCAACTCTGAAGTTAGCTCTGGAAGAGATTTTGACTGGTAATTAAATCCTGCGGTTTTAGAATCTAAGCGAACACGGGGGCATCGCCCATACGCTAAATCAAGGTGTACGGGGCGCATCCCTCGTTCGGCGCTCTCTGCGCTCTCTGCGCTCTCTGCGGTTCATTAAAAAAAGTCTTTTTCACAAATCATTTATGAACAACGATTTAATGGCTCAGAGATAGCCGTTGAATCACGACTAAACATCTCTCAAAAAATCCGATAATTCCTTCGCTAATAAGACCATTTTTCAAAAAAAAACATTATTCGTAGGGTGCGTCGCTATGAAAAATCCCTAAAGAAAGATCGACAATCTCAGGGCGACGCACCTTACACAATACTGGAGGAAACAAACCCAACACTTTTGTTGTAGCAAAACTTTGTAAAAATCGTAGAAGCATCAGGAATTAGCGCTTCTTTTTGTCCTCATTCCAATCCCTGAGAAATCCATGCACCCCAAAAATAAGGATGAGATAACAATTGATAATCGGGGTTATTTTTACTAAACTCTTCAAATTTACTGGCTTTCTCCTTAAACTCATCCAAAATATCGCGACCTAGAGGCAAAGTGTGTAACTCTTTAATCGTGATTGACCGGACATAATTTTGCGCTTTAACTAAGGCTTCTCCCTTGCCTAAACCCTGCTGAACGTGATTTAAAAACACATCCATTAATAACAGCGATGCACGGGTAGGAACAGACCACAAACTCATAATTAAAGCCTTACAACCCGCCACCGCAAAGGCACGGCGCAGCCCAAAAACTCCCTCTCCTGATTGGACATCTCCTAAACCCGTTTGACAAGCAATTAAAATCGTTAATTCATTTTCCCATAAGTCAATGCCCGCGATATCCTGAGCTAATAATCTTCCTTTCCCGGCTTCGGGGGGTAATGCCTCTCCTTTTCGCCAAGTATTTGCCCCGGCAAAGGCTAAATAACCCCGAATCATCGCATTATTACCGGGTGCAACGGCAAAGCGATTAAAAGGGTTTTCTGTGGGGTTGGGTGCGGGGGAGATTTTATATTCTTCTGAGACTTTTTGAGCAAAGTTTCTCAACCATTGGGCGGAATTTTCTTTGCCTTGTTTGACAAAAGTTTCGGCTTGATTTTCCATCACTAACAGCAGTTGGGGATTGACTAAATCCCGATTTTGTGCGAGTAAATTATCTTCTTCTTCTGATGGACAGTTGAGCAATTGATAAGTTAATTGAAAATAGGGGTCTTCTGGTTCATAATCTCCATGTGTGGCGATTAATAAAATGCGGGGACAGGCTGTTTCAGAAAACAGGGTTTCTAGGGCTCGATCGCCTAAATATAAATTGGGTATATTTAATTTTTCCGCGATGGTTTGGGCTAGGGGTTCTGTTTCAGGAAGAGGGGTCAATTCCGCTGCGGATAGGCTTTTAAAAACGGGTTTTGTGCTGTGAGAAACACCGGATTTCGTTAAACCTTCGGTTTGAGATTTCGTTAAACTAGGAGGGTTGGGATAGTTAAAGTTAGGATTGGCAATAATTAAGGATTCCGAGGCAGTTCTGTCTGTTTCTAGTTTCCATCTTAAGACATCTCGCCCGCTACTCACATAACTGATTTGATACTTATCCCTTAATAACTCTTGGCAGGTTTCATCGACGGGCAAAACCCCAAAAGGAATCAGGCTTAAACCAAAGTCGGGGGCAATAAAAATGTTTTGATGTGGTTGCAGAATAGCAAGGAGAGGATCAAAGATTTTTTCGCGTAAGGCGTTGGGTTCTTGGGCGTCATATTGATGCTTCTTTAATAGCTCTTTTAGTGCTTCATCCCGTGTTTTACCCTTTTTATTTGCCCTAGTTTCTGGGGGTGGGGTATTTTTGTCCAAGGATAAAACTTGTCGCACCTTTTCAATTAAATCATCAATGGGTTGCGCTTCTCCTAATGAAATCATCTGCACCGCATCGGGATTTTGGGAGGGTAAAATAAACGCCCAATATTCGGCAGATTGCCAGTTTTGAGCTTTGGCGGCTGTAAAATCATAGCGATCGAACCGCACATATTCCACTAAGACGCTATTGGCGGGTAATTCTAAGGCAACGGCGCGACGATCTAGGGTTTGATGGTCGAGTTGAATTTCAGGAACTTCGGCGGCGAGTTGCTTTTCTAATTGTTGACATTGGTTTTCTAATTCGGCAATGTCTTTTTGATACTCTCGCAAACGAATGCGATAAAGTTCTATGGGTTGTTCTGGATCTGGAAGGGGTGGGTTATAGGTGCGGTGATACAGTTGTTCTTGCAAAGAACGGAGGCGATTAAACTGGGGTTTTAGGTGGGAATAGCGTTGACTGTGGATGGCAAAATTAAACGCGGCTAACGCCGCCGCCGTCATAGATTTACGTTTGAGAACGACATCTAAGGCTTTTTGGACTTGTTCGGGAGAGTCGGAGAAATATTGAGAAATTAAGGATAGGAAAGCATAAAAATTGCTTCTCTTATTTTTAATAGATTGCAGTCGTTCTTGTTCTGAACTAAAGGCAAAATTACTACGAATCAACCGTTCATACATTTCGATCGCTTCGTGCATTTTTTCAAATGCTTCTTGGGGTCGATTTGTACCAGCTAACAGTTCTGCCAACTTATTAATACTACGGGCTACATCAGGATGGTCGCCTTTAAATAGGCGTTGCGTCATCTCTAATGCTTTTTGTAAGACAGGTTCAGCTTTCGCATACCGTCCTTGGGAAGAGTAGACTGATGCTAAATTATTTAGACCTCTTGCTATATTGGGATAATCGCCATTAAATACACGTTCCCACATCTCTAATGCCTTTTGGTAGAGATGTTCAGCATCCGCGTAGCGTCCTTGGGAAGAGTAGAGTAATGCCAAGTTATTGAGACTGGTTGCCACATCAGGATGGTCGCCATCAAATAAGCGTTTTCTCATCTCTAATGCCTTTTGGAAGAGAGGTTCAGCATCCGTGTAGCGTCCTTGGGAGTCGTAGAGTCCTGCCAAGTTATTCAGACTGGTTCCCACATCAGGATGATCGCCTTTAAATAGATGTTGCCACATCTCTAACGCCTTTTGGAAGAGAGGTTCAGCATCCGTGTAGCGTCCTTGGGAAGAGTAGAGTGATGCCAAGTTATTCAAACTGAATGCAACATCAGGATGATCACCATTAAATAGGCGTTTTTTCATCTCTAACGCCTGTAGGCAAAAAGGTTCAGCTTCCGCGTATTGTCCTTGGGAGTCGTAGAGTCCTGCCAAGTTATTGAGACTGGTTGCCACATCATGATGGTCGCCTTTAAATAGATGTTGCCACATCTCTAACGCTTTTTTAAAGAGAGGTTTAGCATCCGTGTAGCGTCCTTCGGAAGAGTAGAGTAATGCCAAATTATTCAAACTTTGTGCCACATCAGGATGGTCGCCTGTAAATAGGCGTTTTCTCATCTCTAATGCCTTTTGTAAGAGAGGTTCAGCATCTGCGTAGCATCCTTGAGAATCGTAGAGTAATCCCAAGTTATTCATCATGGCTGCCACATCAGGATGGTCGCCATTAAATAGACGTTGACACATCTTTAACGCCTTTTTTAATAGAGATGCAGCATCCGTGTAGCCTCCTTGGGAATCGTAGAATGATGCCAAGTTATTCATCATGGCTGCCACATTGGGATGGTCGCCATTAAATAGACGTTGACACATCTTTAACGCCTGTAGGTAAAAATGTTCAGCTTCCGCGTAGCGTGCTTGGGAAGAGTAAAGTGATGCCAAGGTGTTCAGACTGACTGTCACATGAGGATGGTCGCCATTAAATAAGCGTTTTCTCATCTCTAATGCCTGTAGACAAATAGGTTCAGCTTCCGCGTATAGTCCTTGAACGTTGTAGATTTCTACCAAGTTATTCATCATGGTTGCCACATCAGGATGATCGCCTTTAAATAGATGTTGCCACATCTCTAACGCCTTTTGGAAGAGAGGTTCAGCATCCGCGTACCGTCCTTGGGAATCGTAGAGTAATGCCAAATTATTCAAACTTTGTGCCACATCAGAATGATCGCCTGTAAATAGACGTTTTCTCATCTCTAATGCCTTTTTTAAGAGAGGTTCAGCATCTGCGTAGCGTCCTTGGGAATCGTAGAGTTGTCCTAAGTTATTCATAATGGCTGCCACATCAGGATGGTCGCCATTAAATAAGCGTTTTGTCATCTCTAATGCCTGTAGATAGAGAGGTTCAGCTTTCTCGTTGCGTCCTTGGGAGTAGTAGAGTGTTGCCAAGTTGTTCAGACTTTGTGCCACATCGGGATGGTCGCCATTAAACAGGCGTTTTCTCATCTCTAACGCTTGTAGGGAAAGACGTTCAGCTTCCGCGTAGCGTGCTTCGGATCTGTAGAGTGTTGCCAAGTTAGTAAGACTTGCTGCCACCTGAGGATGGTCGCCTGGGTGAAGGGATTGAGCTAAAGTTAATGCTTTTTCAGCAATCTCTATTGCTTCAGTAAATTTGCCTTCACTATAAAGCTGAATAACTCTTTCATTTAGTTGTTCCGAAGCATTCTCTCCGTTCATGTTTCCCCTCACCTCTAAATTTAAGCAGCAACAACCAAATATTCAGTATATAACACCTCAGCGTTAGGTTGACTATTCACATAGTCCAAAATTTCTGCTAAATGCTCTCGATCGACTTCTAAGGCTTCCTGGCCACTATCTTCCAACCACTGAAACGGCGGTAACTCAGGCGTAATCACCGCAATCAGTTGTTCCCATCCTAGCTCATCCGAGCCAAAAAATTCATACTCAGAGTCAGAATGGGGTAACTTCGTCTCTTTCCCTGCATGGTAGGATGAGGGGGCAAATTCCGAAGGACATAAACAAACAATCGTGCCGTTAGGTTCCCGTTCAAATAAGATTAAATGTCCGAATTGGGGAGAAATCACCCGATAAGTTAAATCGCTATTAACCGGAATTTGTTGACGTTTGATATTCGTTCGTGCACCCATATTTCCTAATTGTGGTTCCCATTTTTCCACAACTAACTCAGATTGCATTTCTTTATCTGTCGCGGGCTGGAGTTTTTTAGCTTTCGTTTTTAATTCGTTCCAATATTCTTCGATAGTAAGCGGTTTAATTAATCGCTGTTCTTTTGCCCATTCAATAAACTTAACTTTTTGTAACCATGCTTTACCTATTTTCCAGCGACCTTTTTTAGTTTCCCCAAAGTCGCACCCTTCATCTTGCAGCTTGTCGCAAATTACCTGTAAGCGATCGCGCAAAATAATAGCTGCCGCATCTACACTTTTTTTAATAGCAGCCGGATCTTTGTCTGGCTTTTTAGTTCCCTCTAGTAATTCACCTTGCCATTCATCAGCTAAAGTCTTATCATTCAATTCTGCATTTTTTTCGCAGAATCGGTGCAAAAATACTATCCGAGTTTTGCCAGTCAAGCAAAATTTCGTTGCCATTGCTTCAAGAAAGTCTTTTTCATGGTCTTCATACCTGGGTAATTTCATTAGCTTTATCTTTGATGGAGGATAATATTAGTTTATCCATACTTCAGAAGTTTGGCAAGTCCCAAACCACTTAATTCTACCAGTTTCTACTAATTTCTACTTGAGAGCTATCGATCGTCTCTTGAGTTATGACATCTATTTTTATCTACATAATCCCTTCTCAAAAATTGCCGATTCATTTAAAGACTCGCTATTATCGTTGTAAGTTTTAGAGGGAACCACCATGTTCAACAAAAACAAAAGGCTCGTAGAAGAATTGGAAGGCTTGGAGGACTTAAAAGAAAGACTCATTCGCCTAGAGGTACAACAAGAGCAAGACCTACGGAACTTTGAAGCCTACGATCGGGATCTTGCTAAATTCCAAAAAATCATCGAAGAATTCGAGGGCATTCTTAAACCTTTTCAGACAATATGTACTTTAATTAATCAAACCCCTGGAGGCTTAAAAACTTGGCTGATCGCAGTCACGCTGGCTGCTACAATAGGTTTAGTAGCGGTCGATGTTTCCATCCGTGCGATCGGAGTAAAACCATTTATCAAATTTCTAATTGAAGAAACCAAAACGTTCAAATGATTGGTTAATCAGCAGGTTTTTGCTATTTCTGATTACCGTAATCATAAAATCCTGGTTATTGACCCCCTTGATGATGGTCGTGGTGCGTCGCTACTGAATTGTTTTCAATAGCTGGAATTGTTGGTGGCGACTCACCCTACTTTATACTCTTAGTATAAAGAGGGTATTATACCCGGATTTGGTATCAGATATAAATAACCTGATAAATAGAGTCGAGAACCCATAGTATAAATGGTTTGATTATCGTATACTGTCAACAGTCAACAGTCAACTGCTATTCTACCATGACTAGCCCTACAGCAACCCTTTTAATTTCCTGTGCCGATCGCAAAGGAGTTGTCGCCTTACTTGCTAATTTTATCGCCTCCCATAATGGCAATATTATCCACGCCGACCACCATACTGATTTTACCGCGGGATTATTTTTAAGTCGGCTGGAATGGCAATTAGACGGTTTTGACTTAACAACCGAAGAAATCACGCCTGCTTTTAGTGAACTTGCCAAGGATTTGCAAGCGAATTGGCAATTGCATTTTTCCCATAAAATTAGACGGATTGCGCTCTGGGTCAGCCGTCAATATCATTGTTTGTTAGACTTGATTTGGCGGCAACGTTCTCAAGAATTTCGGGGGGAAATTCCCCTGATTATTAGTAATCATCAAAAATTAAAGCCTATTGCTGCCCAATACGGGATTGATTTTGAGTACATCCCGATTAATAAAGACAATAAAGCTAGTCAAGAAGGACAACAGTTATAAATTCTGAAAAATCATAAAATTGATTTGGTAGTTTTGGCGAAATATATGCAAATTTTGAGTCAAGATTTTATGAAAACTTTTCCTGATGTGATTAATATTCACCATTCGTTTTTACCCGCTTTTGTGGGGGCTAATCCCTACGAAAGGGCTTATGAAAGAGGAGTAAAAATTATTGGTGGCACAGCCCATTATGTGACGCCTGATTTAGATGCTGGCCCGATTATTGAGCAAGATGTTGTGCGCGTGAGTCACCGCGATGAAGTGTCGGATTTAGTTCGCAAAGGTAAAGATTTAGAAAGGGTTGTTTTAGCAAGGGCGGTGCGATATCATTTACAAAATCGTGTTTTAGTTTATGGCAATCGTACTGTTGTTTTTGCTTGATTTTTTAACTTAAATTGCTAGTGGGTTGCTCTAATTTTGGGACGGGCTCTTCGGCCCATCCCACAACAATAAATATTTTTTTTTGGGGACGGGCAGGATGCCCATCCCACAAGAACAAATAAATTTTGTGGGACAGGCATCTTGCCTGTCCAGCTATTTTTGTAATAGGTATAATAAGCAATCCTGGGGATGCGAGGTGCGTGAAATAGCTCCTCGCATTTGATTCATTGCAGCAGGTTACATTGGGGCGAATAATGTTTGGGCGTAAGCGCGATCGATCAATTGGCGAGCAACTGTCTGAATTCCGGTATGCTCGTAATAATTGGTAGTCATGTCCAAAAATGCGGCGACATAATCCAATTTATCATCGGTAACATCAACGTATTGCTTGAGATTACCTAAAACTGTGGCGGGAGTTAAGCCGCGAGACTGCACTAAATTGTTCATCCAACCTTGGGCTGAGGCGAATGTTGTTGTCACAAATCCGAATTTTTGTGCATTGCTGGCGCCGGGAATTAGGTTGCTGATGTTTTGGAATGTTGAGTTTTGCTGAAAGGCTGAAGGATTTAAGCCGCCTAGGGTGTTTTGCGCTACTCTGAGGAAGTCCGGGCCGAGGGGAATTAAACCGTCAACGCATACTAATGCGGCCATCCGCATCAGAGATTCGCTCTTGTATTCTGATAAGTAATTTGTAAAGCTTCCCACGTTGTCAAGGGAAATTTTGTTGAGTTTGCAGAAGACGATGAGTTCGATCGCCACTTTGACACATAAGTCGATCGTTTGAGTGGTGTCAGCCTTGGGAGTCAAGCGGCTCATAAACGACAGAAAGCCGATTTTTTCGCCGATTTTATTCGCCATAGCGGTGGCGCCTAAGGCGCTGTCGGCGCTGTCTGCAAGCTGGTAAAGCTTGACTGCGCCTTGATAGGGCTCGTTGGAGTTGGCGTAAAGCTCGATCGCCCTGGTACGAATTTTTTGCACTAAAGCGCGATCGGTTTCTCCTGTGAGCGATCGAATAGTATTGTCAAAACCAGAAAGATTGTTCCACTCCCCCGGAACCACAAAATCGAGGGACTTGAGCATCATCACAGTAATCCCAGAATTCGGTAAATTGTCAACCAATTCCACAATTGACTTGCTCACAACAAACTCCTAAATAATTAGATTTGATAGTGTTCTTCCCAATACTCCAACTTCGGTAAATCCGATTCCCGATTCCCCCGCAATATCATTTTCGCTCAATGGATTATGCTCAGATTGGTTTGTAGTGAGGACTTTAGTCCGCATCCAAGAAAGGACTAAAGTCCTCACTACGAACCTGTAGTGAGGATTTTAGTCTGCATCCAAGAAAGGACTAAAGTCCTCACTACGAACCTGTAGTGAGGATTTTAGTCTGCATCCAAGAAAGGACTAAAGTCCTCACTACGAACCTGTAGTGAGGATTTTAGTTCGCATCCAAGAAAGGACTAAAGTCCTCACTACGAACCTGTAGTGAGGATTTTAGTTCGCATCCAAGAAAGGACTAAAGTCCTCACTACGAACCTGTAGTGAGGATTTTAGTTCGCATCCAAGAAAGGACTAAAGTCCTCACTACGAACCTGTAGTGAGGATTTTAGTTCGCATCCAAGAAAGGACTAAAGTCCTCACTACGAACCTGTAGTGAGGATTTTAGTTCGCATCCAAGAAAGGACTAAAGTCCTCACTACGAACCTGTAGTGAGGATTTTAGTTCGCATCCAAGAAAGGACTAAAGTCCTCACTACGAACCTGATGAAGTTTCATTGTCTCAACTCAATAAAAATGATGTATGTGTGTTATAATCGATCGCGCCCAAAAGAAAAATATAAAATATGAATGTTGCAGTTAACAAAACTCCGGGATTAGCATCGCGTTTAGTAAATAGCGTACTCTCCATCAAACCTTTGGCCGCTCTAGCCAAGCACCAAGCGCGGGAAATGATGATAAACAGAGCCGAAAAAATCGGGGTGCATTGGCGAGAAGAAGCCCAAGAACTTTTGGCCCGGAATTGGGATGCAGAATTGCTGAGCGTAGAAAATCCCGATCTGGTTTACCCAAAATATTATCTAACTTCATTCCACGCTTACGAAAAAGGTAATATGAGTTGGGAGGCTGCGACAGAAGTTGAAGTTGCAGCCCGTGCAGTTCATGCGGGAATTTGGCCGGAAGCTGGTGCAGAAGGTGATGCTAAACTTCGCGCTAGCTATCACGAAATCGTTAAAGCTCAAATTGGTAAACCGCCGCAAAATATTGTGGATTTGGGATGCAGTGTGGGAATGAGTACGTTTGCTCTTGGGGATGTTTACCCGGAAGCCAAGATGACTGGAGTGGATTTGTCGCCTTATTTTTTAGCAGTTGCTCAATACCGTTCCCAACAACGAGAAGCGGAATTTTCTAGTCAAAGATCTCCGAGTTGGGTTCATGCTGCTGCTGAATCTACTCGTTTACCTGCGGCTAGTTTTGATTTGGTTTCTATTTGTTTAGTTTGTCACGAATTGCCACAGAAAGCTTCTAAAGAAGTATTTCTGGAAGCTCGGCGTTTGTTGCGGGCTGGCGGACATTTGACAATTATGGATATGAATCCTCAGTCTGAAGTTTATGCTAAAATGCCTCCTTATATTTTGACTTTGCTCAAGAGTACGGAGCCTTATTTGGATCAGTATTTTGGGTTGGATATCGAGCAGGCTTTGGTTGATTCGGGTTTTGCTGCGCCGACGATTACTTGCAATACTGTCCGACACCGGACTGTTGTTGCTGAGGCAATTTAGCGGTTTTGAGGTGATTTTAGGTGGGACACGGCGCTCGGGTAGGATACGGCAGTGCCGTGTCCCTACTGTATTTGATACGATCGCCAATCTGGTAAAATTAATGGTTAGACAGCGGTCTTAGGTAGAAGATTCTGAGAAAACCCGAAATTAAGGATATCTTGATGAACCCGACAGCTCCATCTCAACACGTCATCGATTGTTTGCAGACGATTTTGGATTCTACAGCCTCGAAAAATTACGAGCTTTTTACAACTGTGGGCGATGCTGGCTATAAAGCTGCGATTACACAAGAAATGTTTGAAGATGTTAGCGAACAACTCGGTTCGCGCCTGCAAAACGGATATTCAATTACTTATTTTGGCGATTTAAAACAAGGTGATTCTATGATTTATTTGTGGAAGCTGAGTTTTGCAGATGGTGGAGATGAATTTGTGGCACAGATGACTATGAATGGAGACAAAGTTGCTGGAATTTTCATCGCTTGATGCCAGCTTCAGGTTGTTAGATATTATCCGGTAGATTACCATCACAAAAACAAACGGTTCGTAGTGCGGACTTTAGTCCGCAGCTTTTTGCCGGCTTTAGTCCGCAGCTTTTTGCCGACTGAAGTCGGCACTACGAACCTGCTTTTTGCTGAGTTTAGTCCGCAGCTTTTTGCCGACTGAAGTCGGCACTACGAACCTGCTTTTTGCTGACTTTAGTCGGCACTACGAACCTGCTTTTTGCTGAGTTTAGTCCGCAGCTTTTTGCCGACTGAAGTCGGCACTACGAACCTGCTTTTTGCTGACTTTAGTCGGCACTACGAACTTGCTTTTTGCTGAGTTTAGTCCGCAGCTTTTTGCCGACTGAAGTCGGCACTACGAACCTGATTTATTGCTGTCAATCCTGCGGATTTGATATCGGAAGATAACCGATCGCCCACAACGGTTAATCGAAACTTCTCCGGCGGTACAAAGGTGATTCCCCGGCGGCTGGGACGAATTGGCCGATCGAGATTCGAGACAAACTCGCGCGCCGACAACACCGTTGCTAACACCAGCTTCATCTCAAACATCGACAGCGCCATCCCGATGCAGCTTCGACTCCCGCCCCCAAAAGGTAAATATTCAGCGGCGGAAAACTTGCGATCTAAAAAGCGATCGGGATTAAACCCGGCCGGATTTTCGTAGGTTTCAGGGCGGCGGTGCGCTAAATACACAGAGGGGATTAAAATCGTTCCCGGTTGATAGGTATAGCCTTCAAGTTCGATCGCCCTTTTTACCTTGCGCGGCTGCGAAATTAAGGCGATGGGATACACCCGCAGCGCTTCTTTACAAACTGCGGTTAAATACGGCGACTGCGAAAGCGCGACGGGATCGGGATTTTCGCCCAATTCATCCAATTCGGCGCGCAATTTAGCCAGACAGTCTGGAAATTGATGCAGCCAGTAAAATGCCCAAGTCAATCCCGATCCAGTGGTTTCGTGTCCCAACAACAACAGCGTCATCAACTGATCGCGCAATTCTCGATCGCCAATTGATTCGCCTGCTTCGTCGCGCGCCATCATTAATACTGACAGAATATCCGTGCGAGACGCATCCAGAGAATGCGATCGCCTCTCGGCAATTTCTGCATAAATCAGCGAGTCAATCTGCGCCATTTGCTGCAAAAACTGCCCCCACGGACTCCAAGATCCGAAATTTTGCTGCAACGGCGCAAAGAAAAATTGGATTGAGTAGAGTTCTGAGGTAATTGCTTCTAAAAGTTTCCCCAGCAAGTGTTTGAGGCGTTCATAGCGCTCTCCCGGCACTAATCCGAAGACAACTTGCAGGATTACTTGCAGCGAAATTTCTGACATTTCTTGACGCACGGCGATCGCGTCTGCGGTTTTCCAGTGCTGCGTTTGCTTGCGCGTCAAATCCACAATCAAATCGCCTTGACTGTGCAACTGTTCCCGATGTAGCGCGGGCATTAATAGCTGTCGCTGTCGCAGGTGTCGCGCCCCTTCGTTCATAATTAGGGATTCATTTCCTACCAGCGGGCGAAATACGTTGGTGACTTTGCCAAATTCAAAGGCATCGGCGAAGGTTGTAAACACGCCCTGAATGGCTTCGGGACGGCCTAGAAACACGACGGGTGGCGAAGCGGGCCCCAGTACGCGGGCGGTAAATGTATCGCCATATTTGGCAGAATAGCGATCGAAAAAGGCGATCGGATCGGCTACCAGCGAAAGCGTTTGGAACAAAGCAGGAGAACGAGATCCGGCAGGCAACGTCATTGCAAAAATTGGCGATACACAATATTTCTAATGTATTTTGACATACTGGGAAGTCGATCGACCGCAGGCACCCTGAAATTTATCACAGGAGCGATCGCAGGCACGCTATAGCAGTTGACGGTTGACGGTTGACGGTTGACTGTTGACTGTTGACGGTTGACGGTTGACGGTTGACGGTTGACTGTTGACTGTTGACGGTTGACTGTTGACGGTTGACTGTTGACGGTTGACTGTTGACTGTTGACTGTTGACTGTTAAAGGAATCAAACCGTTAAGGGTAGAGGGGTTTCTGGTTCTATTCATGAGGTTATCTATGTCTTAACAGCTTTGGCGGTTGCTATATAAATCAATACGCTTCCGATCCCAGATGCCAAAAGAGAAAACCTCTGAAAAATAGATACGGAGATTGCTTCGTTCCTGGCGGAGGACAACGGTTAACAATCGCGTTTTGAGCGTAAGTCATGATTAACAAAAGCTGGATGCGGGCGATCGACTTCAAACTCGATCGCCTGCCCTCAGCCGCCGCGCAACTGCTGCACCAAGTGAATTAATTCCGGTAAAATTAGCTTTTCCACAGCTAGTCTTACGCCATTGCTAGAGCCGGGAAGAGAGAAGACTAACTTGCCTTTATATACGCCTGCAACTGCACGAGATGCGATCGCCCTCGAACCAATTTCTTGATAGCTCAAAAACCGAAATATCTCCCCAAATCCCGGTAAAATCCTGTCTAGCAAACTCTCCATCACATCGTAAGTAGTATCTCGGGGAGAAATACCCGTCCCGCCGTTAAAAATGATTGTATCCACATCTTCGCGCTGGGAAAACGCCTGCATTTGCGATACAATTTTTGCCGCATCATCTTTAACAACAGTGTAAGCTACCACAGAGTGACCGGCATCTTTTAACAGCTTCTTGGTTAACAAGCCGCTATTATCTGTTTCAGCCGAGCGCGTATCGCTAACAGTAATGATAGCGCAATTTACGGTTATTTTAGATAAATCGGGGTGAGGAATTTGCGTCATAGTTTCTTGTCGTAAGTAATCGGAAATTGGCAGTAGGCGATCGGCTTTCTTACCAATTACCTACTACCAATTACGAATTACCAATTACCAATTATCTATTATGCCTTGCTAAATCCTAAGCCGTTTGCTTCCGAGTAGCGTTCCATGAAACGCATAAAACGCTCCCATTCTTCGGCACTTCTCATCAGATAAAGAGCTTCCAAACCCGCAGGCTGACCGTTGACGAACTTCGCCTTGACCTCGCGAGTCAGGAGTTCGCCTTCATCGTCGATCATATACATTCCAGTAATGTCTTGGGTACTGGTGCTGCTGAGAGCTTTGGGATTTTCAAACAAAAACGTGGCAGTGCCTTGAGTTCCGGTTTTAGAACGGGTTAGGCGCACTTCGGGTATAGAATCTTCGTCCATCCCCCGGGAGAATTGAATTTTAGCCATAATTTGACAGTCGAACCTTAAAGATTGCTGAATTTCTTAATTTTTTAATCATAAAACGATTCGGGCACTCGGAAGTCAAGACTTACCAGAGGGATAGGGGAGAGAGAGGGGAGGAGGAGATTGGGGAAATCCGAAACGAGTTGCTGATTGGTAAGCTGTTGGGCATTTAAATTGTATGTTTCAATGCCCCGTATCAAAACTCCTCAGCTCTGCTCCCCCTCTGGCAATTCGCCTAGACGATGTAGGGAGAGTTAATTGGCTCTGCTCGGTTTGTGGCTACCAAAGTTTGGTAAACGAGGGCGGATATCTCGCCGCGGGTGATATCGCGGGCGGGGGACAGCTTGTCTCGCGCGGGATAGTTGACGACGATTTTGCGCTCTGTGGCGGTGGCGATGGAGTCGGTAGCAAAACTGGGAATCAAAGCTCGATCGGCATAAACGCTCAAAGAATTAGGATTGCCGCCTGTAATCTGCAAGCCGTTTACCAATGATACGATCGCCTGAGTTCTAGTCAAATTCTGTTCCGGGCGAAACGTGCTGTCGGGGTATCCAGCCAAAAACCCACCTCGATTCGCTTTGACGATCGCACTTTGGGCCCAAAAATCCGGCGCCACATCCTTAAACACCGTGGCTTCACGGCGCGGCGCCAACTCAAACGCCCTCGCCAGCAAAGCCGCATACTGAGCTCTAGTTAAACTCGCGTCAGGTTTAAAAGTACCGTCAGGAAACCCGTTAACAATATTCATGGAAGCGAGGCGATCGATAAAATCCTTAGCCCAATGTGTGCTGGTGTCGCTAAACTTGACGCCGCCAGGAGTCGGAGTTGGAGTTGGAGTCGGAGTCGGAGTTGGAGTCGGCGTCACATTTCCCAACTCAAATAAACCTTTTACCCGCGAAGGATTGAGCTGATTTCCCAGCGCAAAAATCTTAGTCGCAGTAGCATTTTGCAAATCAAACTCGCCATTATTGGCAAAAATATTGCCCCCCAAATCTTGAGCCGTACCAAGATCCGGCAGCGATTTTTCCACCGCAGTCAAACCATCTTCGGTATTTTTTTCAATGCGATTCTTCCGCACCATCGGCTTGGAGCTCCCCGTTAAAACAATACCAGAGCGATTAGCCACAATTTGGTTGTCAACAATCAAAGGAGCCGATTGAGCTTGTAGAGAAATACCAAAACCGGTATTTTGAAAAACATTGCGCCGGATTACGCCTTTAGCACTGCCAGCAAAGATCGCGCCAGCCGCCGAGTTTTCTATAAATCTGTTGTCGAGAATCCCAGGATTAGCCGTACCTGTGGCAAAAATACCTTCGCGCTTGCAAAGAGTGAAAGTGCAGTTAGCCACAGTGGGAGAAGTTGACTCAATCCAGACTCCGGTGCCGCGACTATCCAAATTAGTGACAGTTACTCCGCGCAATTCAGCATCAGTTGCTAGCAGTATAGTGATATTTTGACCCGCAGCGCTGGGACTGACAAATTTGCCGCTTCCTTGAATCAGAGTGCCGCTTCCTTTGTTGGCTTCATTCCCGATCACTTTGACTCCTGAGGGAATTTCTAAGGGGAATTGTTCGCCGCTGGCTGCGCTGTAAGTTCCCGCGGCTAGCTGAATAACTGTTCCGGATGCAGCGGAGTCGATCGCGCGGGCGATCGTTTTGAAGGGAGCAGATTGGCTGCCGACTGCTCCATTGCTGCCTGTTTGTGCGTTAACGTAGAGTGTTGCCATGTTTTTGCTGTATGGATAATTGGCGATCGAGCTTTTGTGCACTTTTCATTCTCTACTAAGCTGACACCGGATATATATTCAGCTTTGGTGTTACAGATGATTGAATTGCTGGATATCCGCAACATCGCCCCTCAGTAGCGATAACCAGCAGGGGGATTGCCCCTATTCGGTAGTCCGATTACTTACTTAAACTGTGTGCTGCGTCGCCATCAATATCTTCAAGTAGTATTTTTTAATTTTACAAAACCCACTTAAACTGTGTGGTGCGTCGCTATCAATATCTTCAATTATTGGCAAAACTTCTCACAGCGACACACCCTACAATCATTGGTGCATCGCCATCAATATCTTCAAGTAGTGGCAAGAATTATCAAAGCACCTTAAACTGTAGGGTGTGTCGCCCTCAAATAGTCTCAAATAGTGCCGACAAATCCCATAGCGACGCACCTTAAACTGTGTGGTGCGTCGCCATCAATATCTTCAATTAGTGGCAAGAATTATCAAAGCACCTTAAACTGTAGGGTGTGTCGCCCTCAAATAGTCTCAAATAGTGCGGACAAATCCCATAGCGACGCACCTTAAACTGTGTGGTGCCTCGCTATCAATATCTTCAAGTAGTGGCAAGAATTATCAAAGCACCTTAAACTGTAGGGTGTGTCGCCCTCAAATAGTCTCAAATAGTGCGGACAAATCCCATAGCGACGCACCTTAAACTGTGTGGTGCCTCGCTATCAATATCTTCAAGTAGTGGCAAGAATTATCAAAGCACCTTAAACTGTAGGGTGTGTCGCCCTCAAATAGTCTCAAATAGTGCGGACAAATCCCATAGCGACGCACCTTAAACTGTGTGGTGCCTCGCTATCAATATCTTCAAGTAGTAGCAAATTCTCAAAGCACCTTAAACTGTAGGGTGTGTCGCCCTCAAATAGTCTCAAATAGTGCCGACAAATCCCATAGCGACGCACCTTAAACTGTGTGGTGCGTCGCTATCAATATCTTCAAGTAGTGGCAAAACTTCTCACAGCGACACACCCTACAATCCTTGGTGCGTCGCCATCAATATCTTCAAGTAGTGGCAAGAATTATCACAGCGACACACCCTACAATCAGTGGTGCATCGCCATCAATATCTTCAAGTAGTGGCCAATTATCAAAGCACCTTAAACTGTAGGGTGTGTCGCCCTCAAATAGTCTCAAATAGTGCCGACAAATCCCATAGCGACGCACCTTAAACTGTGTGGTGCGTCGCTATCAATATCTTCAAGTAGTGGCAAAACTTCTCAAAGCACCTTAAACTGTAGGGTGTGTCGCCCTCAAATAGTCTCAAATAGTGCCGATAAATCCCATAGCGACGCACCTTAAACTGTGTGGTGCGTCGCTATCAATATCTTCAATTAGTGGCAAAACTTTTCACAGCACCTTAAACTGTAGGGTGTGTCGCCCTCAAATAGTCTCAAATAGTGCCGACAAATCCCATAGCGACGCACCTTAAGCTGTGTGGTGCGTCGCCATCAATATCTTCAAGTAGTGGCAAAACTTTTCAAGGCGACACACCCTACAATCTGTATTCAGATCGCATTAAACTGTGTGGTGCGTCGCCATCAATATCTTCAATTAGTGGCAACAATTATCACAGCGACACACCCTACAATCAGTATTTGTACCGCATTAAACTGTGTGGTGCGTCGCTATCAATATCTTCAATTAGTGGCAAATCTTCTCACAGCGACACACCCTACAATCTGTATTCAGATCGCATTAAACTGTGTGGTGCGTCGCCATCAATATCTTCAATTAGTGGCAACAATTATCACAGCGACACACCCTACAATCAGTATTTGTACCGCATTAAACTGTGTGGTGCGTCGCTATCAATATCTTCAATTAGTGGCAAATCTTCTCACAGCGACACACCCTACAATCAGTATTTGTACCGCATTAAACTGTGTGGTGCGTCGCCATCAATCTCTTCAATTAGTGGCAATTCTTCTCACAGCGACACACCCTACAATCTGTATTTGTACCGCATTAAGCTGTGTGGTGCGTCGCTATCAATATCTTCAAGTAGTGGCAAAACTTTTCAAGGCGACACATCCTACGATTTAATTGCTGAATATTTCGCACTCAACAACTTAATTTCTGGTCACTTTCACAATACAAGAGGCATTTAAAACTACTACAAGTTCATTCTGAAAAACAGCACAACTTGTCATTGCCGAAGCTAGCGCGGGAATTTTCCCTTGTTTGAGAGCGAGCATCGTCTCCGGTGTGGCATCAAAGTCATCGATCCAGCCGTAATCCTCGACGTACTGAAGAGTCAAGGCATTGAGATTGAGCATAAAAAAATCAATTTTATACTTGTTAATAAAGTTTTGCAATACAGCGCGATCGGGCGTATATTGAGCGCGAATTAAATCATTGATTCGTCGTAAAAATTCGCTGTAGTAGCCTTTCTGATAAGGCACTGCATATTCCTTTGCTACCAAAACCGAACGCTGACTAAAAGTTGGCAAATTGTCCGCCTCGGGCGCAATGGAAGCAATCATGATATCTTTTGGTTGTTGCTGAAAAAACTTGTATAAAGCGGGCATTTCACCTGCTACATACCCGACATCGGGAAAGTCTTCTACCAAGCAGGGATAAAGCACAACTACGATCGCAATTATGGCTGTGGTAATTAGTGCGACTAGCTTTTTTAAATTAAATTTTGTTTCGGTTGTTGATGCCCAGTTACCGACGCCATCGATAATTAACGTCAGGGCGATCGCGCTCACGAACACAACAATAAACCGCAAGCTATACGCAGTATACCTTCCAGGCTGATACAGCTTAAAAATGGTGGCGTGAGCAGCCAAAAACATCGTCAAGGATGCTAAAAATAGCTGAAGCAACAGCCAGATTTTGCTATTAATTCGACTGGCTAACGGAAAAGCCGATCGCCTCCACAGCAAAATCAGCGGCAAAAACAGCCCGACACAGTGAGTTACAGGCGTAAACAGCGACTTGGGAAACATCCCACTTCCCCTACCAGTCAGCCAATAATCCTTGGGATTTGGACGAAAAAAAGCATTTCTGCCGTTTGGCGCAAATACCGGCATTTGCTTGGCTTCGGCTGCGGTATAAGTCGGGCCAAATTCCGATTTATCTAAGGCATAGGGGAGCATTACTAAAAAGATTAGTCCCAAACCTGTACTGCAAAATAGGTAATTTGTGCGATCGCCCGACAAGCGCAAACAGCCGTTTTCCCAGCTTAGCAGGCGCAAAACTAAAATTCCGGCAGCAACTAAGGCGTAGGGAGGGTAGAATAATCCAATTAGGGCGATCGCTCCCAAACAGGGCAGCAACGAACTCCGCGATAAATAATATAAAAAACCGAGAAATATCGGATAGATAAAAGCTCTGGGCGTTGTGGAAGCCAAATCATCAGTCATCCACATATGCTGATTTAACAGCAAAGATGCGATAAATCCAGTCATCGGTACTGGCAGCATTTCTAGGCAAAGCCCAAAACAGTAATAGGTGGAAATTAAGCCGAGAAATAGCGGTAATATTTTGTGAAGAAATAGCGGGTGAATTCCGATTGTTGCTGCTATTTTGTAGAGCGTGCTGTATCCTGTGGGGGCGACTGATTGAAAGTAGTTAGCAATGAAATCATTGGGGAATAATTGCCGATCGACAAACCGCATCATCCAGAAAACGTGCTGTCTCGCATCGTCTTGCACCACATACTCGGCGCTGAAAGCTTGCTTGATTGCTAACAACCCATAAACTGCGGCAAATGTCAAGCTCAGCATCAACCAGAATATTGTGTGCGATCGGGATTTTTCATCCACAGTCGCAGTTAGAAATTTGTGTAAGCGGGCTATGAACATCAGTCGATTTTATATTTTAGATTTTATCTCGTGTCCGATCGATTACCCTGAATATGGTAGGGGCGGGTTCACCAACCATCGATGAAACCCACAAACAATCTCATAAACCCGCCCTCTGTCTCCGCCATTGTTTACATCAACATTTTACAATAAATTAATAGTACATTTTTATTGTTGGTGGGCGGGGGCGGGTTTATAATATTGTTCATTCTTACCATGAATGGTTGGCGAACCCGCCCCTACAGGATTTTGGGATTTTTTTTATGAATTAGTAATAGTAAGGTGCGGATCTATGAGATTGTCGATCTTTATTTAGTGATTTTCGATAGTGGCGCACCTACAACTTATACCAAATCAGGGTTTGTAACCCCGTTTATTGTGATTGTTCGCTGTGAGTCGCAATCGCATGGATTCTGAGAATTACGGAGAATTTATATAAAGGGTATGATACCCAGATTTGGTATTATGTACCTAAATTACATTGTTGCGATCGCATATTGCCTCAGTACAGGTGAAATCGTGTAAAAATTTCCTTGTTGTTCTATCAAACAGCGCCGCGATAAAGATTGCAGCGCATTTACCAAATCCGATGCGGGAATTCGGCTATTTTCTAGCAGTTGGGTGAGGTTAATTGAATCGCTTGCCTTCGCTAATAAGGAGAGGACTTGTTTTTCGAGTTCGGACAGGCGATCGCACTGCTGCTGTAAAACATCTTTCAAATCTTCCGGCAACAATATGGTATCATCTGGTAATAACTCTGTCACGCATCCGCCCAACTCTTGCATCAGAGTCGCGACGCTTTTTAACCAGAGGGGATTGCCTTGGTAGCGCTGAATCAGTGCTGAGTAGTTGTCGATGTCTGCTAATCCATAATCTCTGAGTATTTCCCGTGTGGCTGCGATGTCTAAACCTTTGAGTTGTAAGGTGTTAATGTGTGTATTTTGGCTTTTAATTTGAGTAACTTCTCTGGGTTGTTCCCAACCGATGAGCAGGAAGCAACTTTGATGGGATATTTTTTGTATTTGTTTGAATAAAGAGCGATATTCTTCGTATCCCGGTTTATATTTTCCTGCTAATTCGCCGCTGCTGAATAGGTTGTGAATGTCATCTAAGACTACTAAGCAGCGATGTTTTTGTAAATATTTTATTAGGGGTAATGCTTTCTGGTTGGTTGTAGGTGAATCTTGCTTTTCTGACTGGGAGAAAAACTGGATTAGGTTGGCTTCAAATTCCGGGAGGGTGGGGGATGTGTCGAAGTTGCACCAAATGACGTATTCAAACTCGTCTTTGATTTGTTGGACGAGTTGCACTGCGAGTGTGGTTTTGCCGATGCCGAGTCCGCCGGTGAGGGCTATGAGGCTGCTGTTTTGTTGTAGAATCGAGGTTGTGAGGGTTTTGAGTTCGGGAGTGCGATCGAAGAAAGCACCTAATTCTGGCATCTCGCTTAAATCTTGATGGGATGTTTCTTGATTTGGTGGGTGTGAGTTTGATATGTTTGGTGGGTGTCTAGCTTCTCCACAAATGTTGAAACTACTAATTGCTACATTTTCAAAATTAGACACATTTTCAAATATAAACCTTCCCATTGTAGACCGTAAATTGGACTTCCTGACCTCTTCGCCTAATTCCTCTGAAAGTATTTGCCATAATTTTGAGCCAATATCCCTGACATAACTCTCGTTACAGTGAATCTCCTCCGCAATTTTGGTGTATTTCTCACCTTGTATGCTTCCCCGCAAAATCGCCTCTTGTAAGTCATCGAGGTGCTTACCAGTTTTGGCAAACATCAGATCGTCAGCCATTTTTAACACTTCCTCAAGATTCATGCAACATCATAGATATTGTGATTTTTAGTATTATACCTAACTTTTTCCAACATTTTCTGGCATTTACCAACATTTTTACATAAGGCGAGTTGAAGTAGCAGACAAAACTGCCAACAAAATATAACATTTTGGGCTAGACAAACCTTTAATTTACAAGTAAAGTAGGAGCTATTGATTTGATAACAGTAGTGCCTTATATAGTTGACTAATGCACAATCCAGACTTGAATTCATTTTTGATACAACTCAAAAAATGCTGGGTTTTGAATGATTATCTTGATGTGATGAAAAACACTAGCTTTTCTGATATTGACTTTAGTTCATATATACAGTTTCAAAAAAATGGATATACGAGAAACTCAATAATTAGGACTGATGAATTTGAACTAATTTTAATATCTTGGATGAATTGCCAACAATCAGCAATTCACGATCATGGTGATTCAGAATGTATAATGGTTTGCTTAAATGGAAAGCTAAGCGAAAATCGTTACATATTTTCAAATAATCAAAAAACTGAAGCAATAAATATAGATGATTTAGTAAAAGTCTCTTCTAAAACAATAGTACAATTTGACATATCACACATAAACAACAAATTAGGAATTCATGAAATTCTCAATGTAAATTCTGACTACTCTGTTTCTCTTCATTTATATATTCCTTATATGGATACCTCTATCTCTTACAAACCAGCTTTACATTTTTTTGAATAAGGGGTTGAACGATTACATACAAAATATGCTAAACCTATAAAGCTTACTGAAAGGATAGATAATATGTTTGACTTACAACCTATGGAGCTACCAACTCTAGAGAAAGTAATTATTGAAATAAAAATTCCCAATGAAATCAAAGCTAGAATAACTGAGTATATAACGTTAAATCTAGCAAACCAGAACCCGTATTTTTGCAGAGAAAATATTGCTTATGACTTTGCATATAAAGTTCTTGAATTATTAATTAAAAGCTACTATGCAAATAAAGATGTCGAAATATACAAATTATTATATCTCATAAATCTTGCAAATATGGGGAAAAATATACCTGTTTTTTTAATTGACAATACTCCAGAAGAACCGACAAATTCATTACTTTCCACTAATAGTAAGAGAGGTTTTAATTATGGGAGTGACGAGAAGGATAGAATGAAAAAATATTTTTTTACCGAATGGTTTTCTTGGTGTATGATAATATTAATGAATCATGATAGCACTATTCACCCTTCAGAACATGGAGGAGGAAATCGGTTTCATCTAATCTCTCCTGTTCCGAAGGATGATAATTTTTTGAGAAAAGTAGGAGCTAGTACAGGTGGTGGCAAATTCTTTCAGCATAGTGATGCGACTGTTTACAATGATTTCTGTACAAGAAATGATTTAATAAAAAAACTTGATAAGTTTAATACAAATATTCAAACAGTTGCACGGAGATTGCTTAAAACTGAAGATACAATTGTAAGTGAGGTACTTTGTAGAAAATATTTACGAGTAGATGCAACTATTTTGAGTGGAATTGTAAATTTAAATACTAAAACACATATCGGGATGCCTAGCCAGTTACAAGAGCATATGCAAAATATAGGTTTTACAAAAGAGCAATTACTATGCTTATCTAAAATGCCTATTGCACATATAGCAGGGCCGGCTGACGGTGAAATTTCTGGTTATGTGGGCAACATAACAAACCCCATAAATATGGATTCATCTGGAAATATTTTGGGAACTTGTATTAATGCTGCGGAAGGTAGGATGATTTATGTAGGACACAATAATAAAGAGGAAAATCTATTCAATAATTTTTTATTGGCTGTTAAATCAATGCCTGTACATGAAGTTCTTCTGACTTCCTCAAAAGTGTTATTTATCCCCAATTCTTGCTATTCACAGCAAACGAATGTTACACATGGAAGAGGGGAGCTAGATGAATCTGAATATCATATACAAATTGGTAATTATTCTCATACTAGAAGAATGCTTTGTAGACAATATGTTGTAAGCAGATATAGAGATAGTAAAAAAAACTTCTTGGAGAGTTATCTAAATGGAACTTAGTATTGAAATTGCATTGAAATTATTTGTAGCGGCAATAATTGCTGGTTGGGTAGATACGATCGCCGGTGGTGGCGGACTAATAACCATACCTGCAATGTTAACAGTTGGTATACCGCCAGCAGTAACGTTAGCAACCAACAAAGTTCAAGGAAGCAGCGGAACTTTAGTTGCATCCATATATTTTCTAAGGAAAGGATCATTTGATTTGAATAAAATTAAATTATCAATTTTTATGACATTCATTGGATCGGCTGTTGGTGGATGGCTGGTATTACAGATTAATTCTGAGGTTTTAAAAACAATTCTACCAATTTTGTTGATCCTAATGGGTTTATACTTTCTTTTGTCTCCCACGGTTGAGAATGTCGATCGAGAGCCACGAATTTCATATATAATATTTTCTGCTTTTATCGCCCCTGTTTTAGGATTCTATGACGGTTTTTTCGGTCCCGGAACTGGAACATTTATGGCTCTAGCATTTGTTGTTTTATGTGGTTATAGTTTATCTAAAGCAACAGCCAATGCTAAAATACACAATTTTACCAGTAATTTTTCAGCGTTAGTTTATTTTGTGCTATTTGGGAAGATTTATTGGGGGGTTGCTATGGTAATGATTGTTGGTCAAATCATCGGATCATACATAGGTGCAAAAATGGTCACGGAGAAAGGAGTTGCTTTGATTCGACCAGTTGTAGTTACTGTTTGCTTCTTGATGTCTGTTAGATTATTACTAAAGTTTTAAGGGCAATACTTCGGACATTTTTTAAATAGGAATCCGAATTATATAGGTTAGCTAGTTTTTCAATACTTTATCCCATAGTTCACTCTGACGGGCACAAGCGAAGCAGGCCGAAGGCATCGCCCTTTCCTACATATTCCATTAACCCTCATGTCGCCCAACCTCTCTTTCCACTGACAATCCGAGCCATTTCCACCATTTCAAAGGGTGATGATCGCACAGAGGGCGTGAAGCGTAGCCATTCCGTAGGGCGATCGCCCTTTGTTTGTTCTCATGAGCGATCGCCCCAGCAAAAAAAGGGCGATCGCCCCTCTTCTTCTTTTCAAACAACAGCGATCGCCCTCCACAATCAAGAGCGTTTGTTTAAGATACTTTACTTGCCATCTTCATTCTTTTTTTGAGTCGTTTTTCCGCAATTTTTTTGCCAATTTCTATTTCCCCAAAATCCACCTCCATCACAGCAGTTTTAAACTCCACACCCAAAGCCGCGCTAACTTCAAGAATTTCCACAAAACTAGCACATTGATAATTCTTATCCTCACACTGCGTAATTCGCTCCTGGTCAATTCCTATAATTTCGGCTAGTTCTTGCTGCGTGATTTTGGCTGCCATCCGAGCTTTTATCAAAGCAAATGGCAACTCTGTTAAATTTTCAACGGTAATTTTAATTGACTGACTTTTGTCACAATTCATCAATCTTTCATATTCCGCTATTTCTGCTTCTAACTTATCTACGTGACACTGCACAGCACCTCGCCCTGCATCCCATTTCAGAAAATCTTTTCTTTTTGCTTCTTCATCCCGCTCCATCGCTGCTAGAGTTTTTGTGAACTTTGCTACCCATTCCTTACTGACTTCATACTGAAATTCATCTTTAATCATGGTTCCCACCTCATTATATCTATAGCTATGATTCCTTTCTTGTTTTTATTTCTATCCTTTTGAAAAAACTCAAAAGAATTATCGCCGTAATTACCTACAGGTTGGTCGGAGGGAAAAATCTCCCCTCTATACTTGGCTTTTTGGGCATTCCGATCGGCATAATTGAACAATCTAGGAGCATTAACTCTCAGATGATTCATGTCTACAGTTTCGCGATCGTAACAAGCATCAAAATCGTTAGGTTCTGGTTCGCTGGTCACAAAACTACCATTAATATAAATAGTCCTACAGCCTGATTCTTTTAATTGAGTCATTGCCAGTAGCAATCCTTCTATCATCCGTTCTCTTTTATAATTTGTACCAAATTTTTCATTAAACTCCTCCCATTCACAAACATGAACTCCTGGTGGTAGATTGCCGTTTTCATCGAATTCTGGAATCACTCTTTCACACTCTTGTCACAAATTTATTGTTCGTTTCTTAATATTATCATATTTATCTCGATCGCTCACAAGTATCCTCACAGCAGACTCGTCTCAATGCAATGGAAGAGTTGCGCGATCGCCCTTTCCTACATATTCAGTTAACACTCGTGTCACCCCAACCTCTTTTCCCACTTACAATTTTATCCATTTCCACCATTTCAAAGTGCCATGATTGCGCGGAGGGCGTGAAGCGTAGCTATCCCGTAGGGCGATCGCCCTAGCAGACAAAAGGGCGATTATCCTTAGAACGTAAGGAAAGGAGACTAAACTAGACGTATCATCTTAAACAAACGATATGCCTCTCAGCGAACTTTTACCCACAGTTAGCCAACTCTCTCATCTTGATAAACTGCGACTCATTCACTTTCTTCTACTTGCAGTTGCCAAGGAAGAAGGGTGTAGCCTAGAGTCTGCTGAAGATAGTGATTCAAAAAATTTACTCCTGAATCAACTAGCATCAACCCCTGCCACTATCTGGTCTCCACAGGCGGATAGTGAAGGACTGAAAGCATTATCAGGACTTCTAGTTGCCGCCCAGGAATCAGCCAATGCTTAATGGTCAAAGATTTGCATTTACAGAACGAATTGATACCCTCGGTCGATCGAGCATTCTCCCATATTTGCCCATCACACTCTCTAACGGCAGCAACTCTGTAGAAGTAATGGCATTGTTGGATACAGGCGCGAGTGTCAATGTCCTACCCTATGAGATTGGTATACAACTAGGGGCAATATGGGAAGAACAAACAGTTCCTATTCAGTTGAGCGGGAATTTGGCTAGCAGCGAGGCACGAGGATTGGTGATTTCGGGTACAGTTGCTCAATTTTCGCCGATTTTACTTGCATTTGCTTGGAGTCTATCGACAGACGCGCCTGTAATCCTCGGACACCTCAACTTTTTTGCGGAGTTTAATGTCTGTTTTTTTCGTCATGAGTTAGCTTTTGAGGTTTACCCAATACAGAAATGAAGAGAGACTGCACAGTCTTTTCAATGCGATCGCCCCACCAACAGAAAGCGCGATCGCCCTTTCCTACATATTCAGTTAACACTCGTGTCACCCCAACCTCTTTTCCCACTTACAATTTTATCCATTTCCACCATTTCAAAAGGCGATGATTGCACACAGGGGCGTGAAGCTTAGCTATCCCTCTTCATGAATCGCCCCAGCGAAAGAAAGGGATCTCGCCCTTTCTTACATATATTGCTTAAGTTGACACTAATGCTGTAGTCCTTAACCCTGACTTAAGATGACTGAAGTCCGAACGATCGAACCTGGTTTGATCGTTCGGACTTCAGTCCTTTCAAATCTTAAGCTGGAAATGACACGAATAGAGATGCAATACCGATCGCGATCGCGCCGAGTCCCATCACAAAAGACCAAAAGCGGTGATAGCTGCTAACAGTCGTACCGCTATCGCTTTCAAGCTTAATCAAATCCATCCAAGGTGCAACACCTCGGCGGAACCAACCCAAAGCGCTAACATCCATACCAATCAAACTTTTAACCCGTTTCATCCCAAACAAGAAATTACCAATCGGCCCAAAACGAGAAGCATAGCGCAGATAAATCATTCCCGATCGATCTTGCAATTTCAAATCGGAACCAAACGCATAACCCGCATCACCGCGACCAATTAATTCGCCTTGGAGTTTCGCCGGTTGACCGCGCAAAGGACTAGCATAGGGGTCAGACATTAAGGTTAAAACATCCAACTCTTCTGCTTGTGCGTAATTCGGGAACATCACCAAAGCTTTGAGCAAAATTCCCACGCCCAAACCGATTAAAGGACAAGCCAGCATCATCATCGGATTTGCAACATACAGCGAAATGCCGATCGCAAAACCGACAGCTAAGCCCAAAGTTTCCGCACTGTAAAGCAGCAAATCGACAAAGAAATTTCCGTACAATTTGCGCTTGCTCAAATTGTGACCTTCGCCGACAATCCGCCCCATGTCAAACTCAATATCCAAGCCTAATTGTTCGGCGTAGGTGCTCAAAGCGCGAACTCGCTTACCAGTCAGCGGGTGAGTCGAATTCAACTCCATCCACCAACCCCAAGGATTAAAGATATCCCACAGAAACACTCGCCCAATTTTTTCCGGTTCCGACGAAATCCGGTAAGCAGTACCGCTAGATGCCGCAGCTTTCGCATCATAAATGCCTAAAGCGCGAGTTCCTTCTAACAAGTGGCTGGGTTCCGTTGCTCTTTGTCCTTCTTCCAAAATACCGTAAGCAATCTTTACCAAAGCACGGGATAAAGCGTTGGGGTTCCCGGTAGTTTCAGCGGCAAAATGGTCAGCAAAATATTCTCGCGTCCGTGACAGATATAGCAACAAATAAGTACCAGCGATGTAAAATACATAAGCAACAGCAGCTACAGTACCGGCAGCATCTTTAGCTTTTTCGCCTCCGCTGCGACCCATGCGCCTAGCAAAGGTATAAATTAGATAAGTAATTTGTACCAAAGTAGAAGCTAAAGTCATTACGGCAAAGTCCCAGTGGACGATGTGACCGAGTTCGTGGGCGTAAACAGTGGCAATTTCATCATCGTCTAAATAGGTGAAAATACCTTGACTGACGACTAAGCGAGCGCTGTTAGGAAAGGAACCGTAGGTAAAAGCAGTGGGGTTTTGATCGTCGATAATTCCTAACCGCGGCTGTTTGAGGTTTTTCTGTTTGCAAACCTTCTGAATAACCTTCGCCGTTTCTGGACTCAGACTGTCAATTTCTGCTAGGGAAACCCAGCGAGTATTGTAGAGCCAATTTTGGGTTAAGTCCATCAAGTAAGGCGATAGGAAAAAAGCGGCAATGTTAAAAATCAGAGTGATCGGAAGTGCGATCGCCAATCCGGTCACTGGATCGGGGCCGCTGAGAATCAAAATTGATGCTAAGGATAGCGCTAACACCATACCACATAGCATGATGATAGTAACACCGGAAGCTAAAACGAGATTTCCGCCAGTCTTCTGTATGAGTTTAATGCCGGCTTTGGGCGATCGCCCTGCCTTGCGTAAAGGCGCTTGAGATGACATAATATTCTCCTAAGGTTATTGACAAAAGGTAATTACCGTGGGAATTTATCTATACTTCACTGTTTTAATCTGTCATTTCGGAGCGCGGTAAGTGGTCTCAACAAAAATATATAATTTCCGTTAAATTGTTAAGATTGAAAACCGCCCGCCCAACTTATTTATTTGCGATAATTCTATTCCCACCTCAAAACTAAACAAATCAAAACTATTTAACAGTTACCATAAAGAATAGGGTTCAAGCCTCCCGCTTGTAAGGAGAAATTAAAATCAGACTGTTGGTCACTTTAATCCTCTTCCTTCCAGATAGAGGCAACTGTCAACTATCAACTGTCATCTGTCAACTATCAACTGAAAATCTGTCAACTGTCAATGAGGGCGGGCACGGGGGCACCGCCCCTACCAACTGTCAACTGTCAACTGTCAACTTTCAACTGAATAAAAGCCATGTCGATTATTGAAATTGCCCAAAAAACGCGCGCCTCTGCTAGGAAATTGGCAGTTTTGTCCGCCGATGCCAAAAATCAAGCCATTGAAGCGATTGCTAAAGCTTTAAAAGCTGCTGCGCCGGAGATTTTGGCAGCGAATGCTGCTGATTGTAAGGCGGCGGAGGCGGATGGGATTGCGAAACCGTTGTACGATCGCCTAAAGTTAGACGAGAGTAAGTTGCAAAGTGCGATCGCCGGCGTGCGAGATGTCGCCAAACTCCCAGACCCGATCGGTGCCGTGCAAATCCACCGCGAATTAGACACAGGATTAACTCTGAAGCGCGTTACCTGTCCTTTAGGCGTTTTAGGGATTATTTTTGAAGCGCGCCCAGAAGCCTTAATTCAGATAGTATCCTTAGCAATCAAATCGGGAAACGGCGTAATTCTCAAAGGCGGAAAAGAAGCAGTCCGTTCCTGCGAAATCTTGACAAAAGTCATCCATCAAGCATTAGCAGAAACAGCGGTAAATCCCGCAGCAGTGCAGTTGCTCACCACGCGGGAAGAAACAATCGAACTGCTGAAAATGGATGAATACGTAGATTTAATTATTCCCAGAGGTTCTAATTCCTTCGTGCGGTTCGTACAGGAAAATACCCGGATTCCTGTATTAGGACACGCCGACGGCATTTGTCATTTATACGCAGACAAAGCAGCGGACATTCAGAAAGCCGTAGAGATTTCCGTCGATGCCAAAACTCAATATCCCGCCGCCTGTAATGCCATTGAAACTTTGTTAGTTCACAGTGATATAGCCCAGGATTTCCTGCCCGCCGTCGCCCAAGCTTTGCAGGATAAAAAAGTCGAATTACGGGGAGACGAAGCAACTCGCGCCATCTTAGATATTGCCGAAGCAAATGAAGCGGATTGGTCTACAGAATACAGCGATTTGATTTTGTCAATCAAAATAGTAGACTCTGTGGAAGAAGCAATTAACCACATCAATACCTACGGTTCCAGACATACAGATGTCATTGTTACCGAAGACAGCGAAGCCGCCGAAACATTTTTAAATCAAGTCGATGCAGCCGGAGTTTATCACAATTGTTCGACGAGATTTGCTGACGGTTTCCGCTACGGTTTCGGCGCAGAAGTGGGGATTAGTACGCAGCAAATGCCACCTCGCGGCCCGGTTGGTTTAGAGGGTTTGATTACCTATAAGTATCGAGTTGTTGGAGATGGCCATATTGCCGCGAGTTATGTGGGGAAAGATGCTCGGGAATTTACGCATCGCGAGTTGTAGAATAGAACAGTGGGAGATTCCCGCTTGTAATGAGCCATTCACAAAATATTGATCGCACTCGCGACCTCAGAAACCCGGTTTCTTCGTATATTTCTCGTTACTAAACGCAAAACTCGTAGAAACCGGGTTTCTAGCCCCATGTGGAAACTCTGAAACTGTCCGAAGTGCTGTTTTAACCCATAAAGTCAATATCAGCTATAATTTAAACAGTCAAACTTCTCTCCCCATCTAGTTTTATGACCATCACTCAAGATGCAGGTGTCAAGAGCAAAGCCTTTGATGATTTAATTAATTCATTTAATGAAATCCGAACCCTCTACACCATCGCAGATTCACGCGAAACTTTTAAATTTATCATCGAACAACAAATAATTACCTCCTTAATTATTGAAGCTCACGATAAAATCACTGCCCTATTTCCAGAGGAAAAATTAGGATTAGAAATCAAAACAGACCCAGAAATACCTGGAAGTCGAACTCTCTGGATTAATATCTATACTAAAATCGAAGTCGATGAAGCCTTTGACAAATTAATGATTCTGGATGATACTTGGTGGGTAGAAGCTGTAACTTCTGTTACTAAGAATAAGCTGCATATTAATCTCGAATGGGAATCAAATGAAATTTGATTGGTCTGAGTATTTGAATTTAGCAACCGAGTTAGCTGCTTTGTCAAGCGATTCAGACGATGCTGAAGCCAAATTACGCTCTGCTGTCAGTAGAGCTTACTATGCAGTTTTCTGTTTGTCGCGAAACTACTTGCGCGATATTGAAAAAGATCCCAGACTCTCTCGCAAAAGCAGTTCTGACATCAATGAGCATCAATATGTAGCTGAGGAATTCATTTTTCACAAATCTAAAAACAAAGAAATGATAAAAATAGGTGAAAATTTAAGTAGATTAAGAGAGCTGAGAAATAAAGCTGATTATGCAGATACTATATTTAATTTACAAAAAGATGTCAAATATGCTTTAAAATTAGCTCAAAATATTATGTCAGTATTAAATAATTTAAAACAAGATACTGAATCTTAAGCAAAGTGTCTCTTCTCCTTCATCCATCCCCAAAATGTACGATCGCCCTCGCAGCCAACCAAACTTAGCTACAATAAGCTATAGCGCGCCCGCGACTCCCCAACTCGAACAATCCGCCGTGGTTTATGTCTAACCCTTCCCCCCTCGCCCCAGGTTCCACCCTCGAAAAACGCTACCGGATTATCCGCGAATTGGGCCGCGGCGGCTTCGGGCGGACTTACCTGGCTGAAGATACCAACCGCTACGGCGAACAATGCGTGCTCAAAGAGTTCTCTCCGGTGGTTCAAAGCCCCAAAGCCGCCGAATTGTTCGATCGCGAAGCGAGTATGCTTTACACCCTCCAACACCCGCAAATCCCCCGCTTTCGAGAACTGCTACGCACCGATTTGGGCGGGAATCCATCTTTATTTTTAGTTCAAGATTACGTCCCAGGTCAAACCTACGAAGAAATACTGATATCCCGCCAGCAACAAGGTAAAAATTTTACCGAAGCCGAAGTTACTCAACTGCTATTTCAGCTTTTACCAGTTTTAGAATACATCCATTCCCGCAATTTAATTCACCGCGATGTTTCGCCCGACAATATCATTCAGCACAGTGTTGACAAACTGCCCTTTTTAATTGACTTCGGTTCCGTCAAGCAAATCGCAGCAACGGCCGTATTTCAGTTTAGCGGACAAGCTGCAACCGCGATCGGCAAACAAGGCTATTCGCCCGCCGAACAAATGCGACACGGGAAAGTTTCAGCGGCTAGCGATTTGTACGCTTTAGCCGTCACCGCGTTAGTGCTGCTAACCGGCAAAAAGCCCCAAAAACTGTACGATGTGAGTCAGAAAACTTGGAATTGGCGATCCTCTTCGAGGGCTTCGCTAACGCACGTCAGCGTCAGTCCAAACCTGGGAACCGTGTTAGATAAGATGCTAGCAGACACACCGGGCGATCGCTACCAATCAGCAAAACAAGTCCGCGAAGCCCTCAAAGATCCAAAATTATCCCAAATTGGCAGCATCATCTCCCAAATGGTGACAATGAACTTTGTCGGGCGCCCCTTTAACCAAAGCACTCAAACTGCTACCAATAACAATCCTCCTGTTGTGCAAAACAATCAAGTTGTCAACAGCAACACCAGCAAATTCAAGTTAATTCCTTGGAAAACTCTAATGAGTTTAAGCGTAGTTTTATTGCCGGGAATGCTAGCTTTCAGCGCCGTCAAATCTGGTTTTACCCTACCCAAACTACCCGCTCTACCTAAAATTCCCGAACTTCCGCATTTTCCCGATAAGTCTTTAGATGCAGAAGTAGCTAGGCAGGAAAAGATTGGCAAGCGGCGCAAAAATCTTAATATTGATAAGGAAATATTTTATCAAAAAGTGGATGAATTATTTTACAATAAATATCCAGATTTACAAGGTCGCAGCTTGACAGATCGGCCAGAAGATGCAGGCATTAGACAAAAATGGTGTCAAGTTGCTGAAGATTTTCTGGACAAATTAGAAAAAGGACAGAAGTTTTGATATTTAAGATGATAATCAGATTGATTGAACCGCACAACGCGCCAATAACCCATCATCAAGAGCAACGAAAGATAGATAAACTTTTATAGTTCAATGTAAATTAGTATAATTACTGCACTTTTAGTTTATTTCACAATGGATTGTATTCAACTTACAGGAATTCGCTGCTACGGCTACACTGGCTATCTACCCGAAGAGCAAGTATTGGGCCAGTGGTTTGAAGTGGATGTCACTCTCTGGCTAGATTTGTCAAAAGCAGGAAAAAGTGATGATATTGAACATACTCTCGATTACCGAAGCGCCATTAGTATGATTCAACAGCTAGTCAAAGAATCGAAGTTTTTATTAATCGAACGGCTAGCAGATACTGTTGTTCAAGCGCTTTTAGAACTGCCTTTAGTCGAAAAAGTTAAGCTACAACTCTCAAAACCTGCTGCTCCCATCCCTGACTTCGGCGGCCGAATTACTCTCGAAATTACTAGAAGCAAAGATAGTAATTAACTGGTTGCGAGTAAGGACACAGCAGTACCGTTTCCTGACAAGTATAATTTGAGCTTGCTGACGCGCATAGATGTCAGAAACCCGGTTTCTTCATAAATTTCTCGTTACTAAACGCAAAACTCATAGAAACCGGGTTTCTAGCCCCATGCCCCATCATTGAAACAGTCAGAAGTTTTCACAAATGACTAATGACAAATGACTAATGACAAATGACTAATGACAAATGACTAATGACAAATGACTAATGACTAATTACCACTTCAGCAAATTAAACTCTTCCATGTCTACGGTGTTGCGGTTGCGGTAAATTGCCAGGACGATCGCCAAACCGACAGCAGCCTCAGCAGCCGCAACGGTCACTACAAAGACAGTAAATACTTGACCTTTAATCTGTACAGGGTCAAGATAGTTGGAAAAACCCATCAGATTGAGATTGACTGCATTCAGCATCAACTCGATCGACATCAACACCCGCACTGCATTTCGGCTGGTAATTAAACCGTAAATGCCAATGCAGAAAAGTGCAGCAGCTAATAGCAGGAAATACTGGAGTTGCAGTTGCATAAATTTTTGAGTTGATCTCAGTCACAATTACTACAAAACAGACAGATACAGAAGCGGCGCATTTAAATTATCTATTTGGAACGAGGCTCAGAGCAACGTCCCACAAGAGTTTAATTAATTCTTGACACACAATTTAAATGCCGCAACAGCTTACTTGGTTTCGGGTGAAGAAACATCACCGGCTGAAACCAATTCGCGCGGGCGTTCCGGCAAACTAAAAGCTGGTGTTTCCGATTGCTTCATGGAGAGTTCATCCGCAAAGAAATCGCGGCGTGCCAACACAATTGCTCCTACCATTGCCATCAACAAAAACACTGATGCTAACTCAAAAGGTAGCAAATAGTCGGTAAAGAAGTGTTTAGCAATGGTGACAATTGAACTTTCAGCAGGTGCTCCCGTCGTCGTCACAATCGCCCAAGGAGTAGACACTACCATCGTGCCCAAAAGTGCAAACAAACCAGCACAAACTACTGCGGTGGCTACTTGACGCACCCAAGCGTTGGGAATTTTGCGGAAATCTTCTCGTTTGTTCACCAACATAATGGCAAACAAAATTAAGACATTGACAGCACCAACATAAATCAGTATCTGGGCTGCTGCTACAAAGTCAGCATTCAACAACAGGTACAAGCCGGCAATGCTGGTAAATACGCCACACAGCAGAAATGCTGAGTAAACGATGTTGGAGAACAGGACTACTCCTAATGCTCCGCCAATCATCATTAGTGACAGTATGACAAATGAAACAACTTGAACTCCTTCGGCTAGATTCACAATATTTAATCCTTTGTTAATTTGGCATTGGGCATTGGGCATTGGGCATTGGCCAAACAGGTCATTGGTCATTGGTCATTGGTCATTGGTCATTGGGCATTTGTTATTTGTTATTTGTTATTTGTTATTTGTTATTTGTTATTTGTTATTTGAAAAACTACTAACAACTAACAACTAACAAGTAACCACTAACTACTAACTATTCCCCATGCCCCATGCCCGATGCCCCATGCCCGATGCCCCATTCCCATTACTTACTTTCCTGAATTTCCTCTGGGCGAAGACCGGCGCGGCGATCGGTGTAGGAAACTTCATGAGGGTCGATCGCACCTTTGGGCAAATAAGCGAATTCCCGCAACGGTGTCACCATCGGGTCATCTGTAACCTTGTAAGGCAAACGTCCGAGGGCCACGTTGTCATAATTCAACTCGTGACGTTCGTAAGCAGCTAACTCGTATTCTTCTGTCATCGACAAACAATTTGTCGGACAATATTCTACGCAGTTGCCGCAGAAGATGCACACACCAAAATCGATACTGTAGTGCTTGAGCTGTTTCTTCTTAGTTTCTTTGTTAAATTCCCAATCCACCACAGGCAAATTGATCGGACAAACTCGAACGCAGACTTCACAGGAGATGCACTTGTCAAATTCAAAGTGAATTCTGCCCCGGAAACGTTCGGAAGGAATTAGTTTTTCGTAAGGATACTGCACCGTAACCGGCCGGCGTCTCATGTGATCGAAGGTCACGGCTAGCCCTTGGCCGATATACTTAGCAGCTTGAACAGTCTCTTTGGCGTATTCGCCTACTTGATTGAGGAATTTTAGCATCGTGTTCTCTTTCTTTCTCTCTCTGTACTTGAGGTTTTGGTAATTACTAATTGATAATAGGTAATTGGTTAACAGCTATTTTGTGTTTTTTAGCTATTGCCCTTTACCTATTATGAATTAACCGCCAAAAGCAAAGGGAAAGGCAAGTTTCAAAGCTGCGGTTAATAGCAAATTAACTAAAGCAACCGGAAGCAAAAACTTCCATCCCAAATCTAGCAATTGGTCGATCCGAACTCGTGGCAGAGTCCAGCGGAGTAGCACCGCCAGAAACAGGAAAAAGTAGGCTTTGAGCAGGGTCATTGTAATGCCCAATGTGCCGGTAATTACCTGCAACCAAGGAGTCGTCTCGCTTAATCCTAGGGCATTGGTGATGACTCCGACGGGTATTGGGCATTCCCAGCCGCCGAGGTACAAAACGGCTACTAGCAAACAAGAAAGAACGAGGTTAACGTAGGAAGCGATGTAGTACAAAGCAAATTTCATGCCTGTGTACTCAGTCTGATATCCTGCTACCAATTCTTCTTCTGCTTCAGGAAGGTCAAAGGGCAACCGTTCGCATTCTGCGAGGGCTGCGATCCAGAAAATCAGGAAACCGGCGGGTTGTCGCCAGACGTTCCAGCCGACGATGCCGTAGCCGGCTTGTTGGTGTACGATGTCGATCGTACTTAAGCTATTGGACATCATCACAACTGCCAATACTGCCAAAGCTAGGGGAATTTCGTAGCTGAGGGATTGAGCAGCGGCGCGGAGTCCGCCGAGGAGAGCGTATTTGTTGTTAGAAGCATAGCCCGACATCAGCAAGCCGATCGGCTGAACGCTAGAAAGAGCAATCCAGAGAAATATCGCTGTCCCCATATCGGCAATCAGCATATGTTCGCCGAAAGGTACGATCAAATAGGACAGAAAAACTGGAATCACGACAATGACCGGCCCAAGCGTGAACAGCAGCGCGTCAGCTTTTGCAGGTACAATGTCTTCTTTGAATACCAACTTCAGGCCGTCAGCAACGGGTGCTAGGACTCCGAGAGGGCCGAGGAATTCCGGGCCGATCCGCTGTTGAGCGGCTGCGGAAATTTTCCGTTCCAGCCAGACGCTAGTCAGTACCCCGAAAACAGCACCAACAACCATCAGTACCATTGGCAAAGGTAGCCAAAGCACGTGGGCGATGTCGGCAGGTAAGCCCAAATTTATGAGGGCTTCTACGAAACTTCCTTGTAAGTCAATTCCTGGGTTCATGTTTCCAGCTTTTGAGCGATCGCCATATAATTTTTCACCCGTCCTTCGTAGGAGTAGGCTTAGAGAGCGGGGAGTTTGTAAAGATTTTTAATGCTTTACCGCCTAATAGTATATCGCCCGAGAGCCCCGAAGAACGCACGGACGGGAGAAGTTCTAATTATCTGATCCCCCAAGCTAGCTAATGCGTTGGTAACTTATATGGCGAAGGAAGAAGGAAGAAGGAAGAAGGAAGAAGGAAGAAGGAAGAAGGAATAACCAATCAAACTAAGGGTTTTAGCTCCGAATAAGGAAGCAGATTTTAGGGTGCGTCAGTTGTGGATCTAGCACGAAAAATTAGGGTTTTCCGCGACGGGCACCTTATACCATTTATAAAAAACATTGCTACAAAAAAATATTGGGGTTGTTTCCTCAACTATTTGGGCTGGTGCGTCGCGGTGAGATTGTCTGTCAAATTTAAGGATTGTCAAGGGCGACGCACCCTACGGCTACTGGAGATTTGAGATTGAATGCCAAACAAAAGGGCTCGCGAGTTAACTCGCGAGCCCTTTTTCTGTTGTAAAGCGACTTTCAAATGGCTTAAACCATTGATTTTACGTCACCTTTGCGATGGAACTGGGCAGAATCGAACTGCCGTCCAAAATGGTTATTTACCTTCCGATCGTTCACAGGTTTATCCCCTCTAATCCTCGGGGCGGGAACCATCTTTATCCTAAATGGGAGGATTTTCTAGTGATTTCTTTCCCGGCTAGCCGACTAGAAGCGTTTAGCTAGGGCATCCGTTGGGGGTTGTTATGCTGCCTTTAACGGAGTTAAGCTGCATACACTCTGAACCAAGCTAGAGAAGTTTTTAGGCTACAGCTACGGCTTTACGAGCGAAAGGAACGATGTTGTTCGCATTTACTATTTTTTTTGAGCCGATATTAACGAGAGTAGACTCCCTCTCGACCTGCATCACGGAGCAGCTTTCGCCACCCTGTCGAAACCATTACAGCCCCTCGTGTGTTCTTGTATTATAGACAATATTTTGTATAACGTCAATTGGATTTTAGATTTTAGATTTTGGATTTTGGATTGAAGATTGAAGATTGGGGATTGATCTGGTGTCCGATCGACCGTTCGTAGTGCGGACTTCAGTCCGCTCTCCGGAAGCGGACTGAAGTCCGCACTACGAACCAAGAAACCGGGTTTTTTACCAAGACTGAGGGTTTTTAGCACATATTTTCGTTAAAAAACCCGGTTTCTGACCACCAGTGGGTGCTAAGTTTAATGCAAATTTTCGTCCCAGACGCCGATGTAAATGCGATCGCGCTCGTTGCGTTCGATCGTCCCTTTCAACGAACCTTTCTGAAAATTAAACCGATTGGTGCGGCGTTGCTGCACGTCGCGGAAGCCTTGCAAAATCTCCTTATCTGCGCCGCCCACCATCCCGTTTAAAGCGGTACGCACCACCAAATCATCCACCGACTGGGCAAAAGAACCCTCTGTTTGCACCAGTTGGTCGGAATCGCGATCATAAATATAGCCGAGAGTCACCCGGTTCGGCACTAATTCATAAAGTGCGGTGCGAGTATTTGGCCAATAGCCGCGGGTTTGAGATTTTGTGGGTTCTCCTAATGCAGCTACAATCTTAGGCTCCTCTGTACCAACGGCAAATCCTGGGATAGTGGGAGTCTTCTGATCTCTGGTTGTCGGTGGTTTGCTTGGTGCGGATCGATCGGGCGGCAATTGCTTGTCAACAAGTTTTTCCGTTGGTGTAGGTTGGGCAGCCTCAGGTGTTGGAGTTGGAGTTGGCGCTGGTGTTGGAGTTGGCGCTGGTGTTGGTGCTGGTGTTGGCGCTGGTGTTGGAGTTGGCGCTGGTGTTGGTGTTTCAGCAGCAGGCGGTGGAGTTTCTGGGCGAGGGCGAATTTGTGCGGGTGTGGGCGCGGGACTTGGTACGGGGGTGGTGCGTGCGTCTGGATCTGCGGGGGTCGAAGTGCGATCGTCCTTGTCGGACACCGGTGTGGGTTCCGCAGATTGTCGGTTGAGGAAAACCCTAGCAACACCCACTAAACCTGCGACCAGCAGGGCGATCGCCACCAACCCCAAAATCAACCAAATCTTGCGGTTGCTGCCGCCAGAAGGCACCACAGCAGGCACTGTCCTCGAATTTGCAGGCGACTGAGCGCCGTGTCCCGGCATCACTGCCACCGTCGGCCCGGTGTCAGGCGACTGCGAATGCAGCAATGACAACCACTCATCCACGGTAGCAGGGCGATTTTGAGCTTCTACCGTCATCCCCCGCATCACCGCTTGACTAACAAGCCCACTTAACTCAGGCCGCAAGTCGCGGGGTGAAGGCATCGGCTGGCTGGTACGCAAAATTGCCGCCACCGGCACCCTAGCTGTGAGTAAAGTGTAAAGCGTCGCCGCTAGTCCGTAAACATCGGTAGCTGGCGTATATTTTCCTTGGGCGAAATACTGTTCTGGCGGTGCGTAGCCGTCGGACACCATATTAGTGTGATTTTGGGTTGCACCTGCTGTAAACTCGCGGGCAATCCCAAAATCGATCAGCACGACTTCTTGAGTACCTTGGCGCAATAGAATGTTTTGCGGCTTAATATCTCGGTGCAGCAAACCCTTTTGATGAACTGCTTTCAAAGCAGCCCCAATTTGAGTGATGTAGAGAATTGCCAGATTTTCTGGGAGGGGATTGTTGGTACCGACTACATCGCCCAAATTCTGACCGGCTATGTAGTCCATTACCATGTAAGGCTGTCCGTCTTCCACAAAAAAGTCGCTGACGCGCACGATATTCGGATGGACGCAGGAAGCTAATCGCCTTGCTTCGTCTTGAAACTTGCGATCGAATTCGGCAAAATTGCGATCGCGTCGCAGAGACTCGTTGAGGGTTTTAATCACCACCGGCTGTCCTAAATAGCGGTGATTTGCGCGGAAAGTAATCCCAAAGCCGCCCCGCCCGAGTTCTTGTTCGAGAGTATATTTTCCGCCCTGTAAACTTTTGCCGATTAGTGCGTCCATAGGTCTAGTCGATCGCATACCAGATACTATGGCTGATTATTGCACGTATTAGTTAACGAACTTACCACTTCAAAAGGCGATCGCAAGAGATCTATTCTGCGTAAATCTCAGAAACCGGGTTTCTCTGTATATTTCTCGTCACCCAACTAAATACTCGAAGAAACCCGGTTTCTCGCCGCTTGCCTTATCAGAAACCGGGTTTCTCTGTATATTTCTCGTCACCCCACTAAATACTCGAAAAAACCCGGTTTCTCGCCGCTTGCCTTATCAGAAACCGGGTTTCTCTGTATATTTCTCGTCACCCAACTAAATACTCGAAGAAACCCGGTTTCTCGCCGCTTGCCTTATCAGAAACCGGGTTTCTCTGTATATTTCTCGTCACCCCACTAAAGACTCAACCGGGTTTCTCGCCGCTTGCCTAAATCTCATTTGCGTAAGTCATGTTCAACGTCATACCAGGTATGAGGATCGATCGCCAAAACCGCAGCATCCTAGACTATTGCAAAAACGCCTTTCTCTGAACCCTCGCAAGTTGGTACGCCCCGCGACTGTCCAACAATTGATATTGATTTGGCTGCAATCCGAATTCCACAAACTTGTGGGGATATCCCAGCACCAGAATTGTCGGAGAAGTGTGGTTGTTGGATTCCTCGATGTAGTCCTTCGCGCCTCTGGGAAGTCGGTAGAATGTCACCGGATTTTGGGTGTAAAAAACTAGACTCGGTTTCCAGAAACCTATCATCATCAACTCTTCCCCCGGCAGTTTTTGTTGAACAACAACTTTCGCTAACTCTCGAAGAGGTAACTGGCGGTTGATATCGACTAAATTGTAGGCTGGAGTCAAACCAAAGATGATAAATGCGACTAATCCGATGAAGTTAACTACCAAAATCCAGCGTTGTTGTCGCTTCCAGAGTAAAAGCGCGATCGCCCCCGCCGCCGTTATCCAAATTGCACCGCCTACCATCAGCAATCCCGACTGCTGAATAGCTTGCGGGAAATTGGGCATTGCCGGGTCGTCTCCCAGCCAGTTGTAGCAGTAGAAAGTGGCTCCGGCTATAATCAGTAAAAATACGATATTTAAAATGTATGTAACTAACAGCCCTCGCGGTAAAGAATTTGGTTTTTTCTCTAACTTTCCCGGTCGGTTTTGTGATAGCTTGCCTGTAACAATATCGTTCCACAGCAGCGTTACCAAAATGGCAGCGGCGGGAAGTAAAGGCAATACATAACTCGGCAATTTGGTCACGGAGATTGTGAAAAAAGTAAAGATGCAGCCGAACCAAAATAGAGCAAATAAACTTAATTGTGCCGATCGCGCTTGACGGCGCCAGTAACTGCGCTGCCAAAAACGGGTACGGGCGATCGCCACCGGCAAATAAATCGACCAAGGCGCAAAACCCACCAGCACTACAATAAAGTAAAAATACCAAGGCGCCGAGTGTTTGTTGACTACTTCGGTAAAGCGCTGGAAATTGTGATAGCCAAAAAAGCTATCAATATAAGTTTGACCGTTGGCTATTGTAACGAGAATAAACCAAGGCAGGGCGATCGCCAAAATAATCAAGATTCCTGACAGCGGACGCATTTCGCGCCAAAGTTGCCGAAAATTCCCCAAATACAGCGCGAAGCTGCCAATAATCAGCGCTGGGATGACAATTCCCACAGGCCCCTTAGCCAGAATTGCTAAGCCAATTAGTACGTAACAAGTCAGATACCACTTATTGGGAAATCGCCCAGCAGCAACGGTGGAAAATTCGGCTTTTTCTCTCTGTTCTTCGAGGGTGTAACCGAGGAAAAATGCCAGAAGTGCCGAACACATACAGGCAACTAATAGCATATCTGAAACCCCAGTCCGCCCCCAGGCAATAGTTTGCGGATTTAAAGCGATTAGCGCCGCACCAATCCAAGGAGTAGAAAGAAACAGTGGGAGACTGGGAGATGGGAAAAATTTTGCTTCTTCCTCATTCCCTGTTCCTTCTTCCTCATTCCCTGTTCCTTCTTCCTTCTTCCTTCTTCCTTCTTCCTTCGATCGCGATAAAGTGTAGAATCCGAGACAAGTCAGGGCGATCGCGCACAAAGCCGACGGAAGTCGCACAGCCCACTCGTTCACCCCCAGAGTCTGGTAAGCCACAGCCATCAGCCAGTAAATCAACGGCGGTTTGTCAAACCTGGTTTCGGTGTTGAAATAAGGAGTGATCCAATCTCCTGTCACCGTCATTTGACGGGCGGCTTCGGCAAACAGCGGTTCGGTTTCGTCAACTAAGCCAATGTTGCCGAGATTCCACAAAAAAGCCACCGAGGCGATCGCACACAGCCACAGTACCGATAATAGCAAAGGTGCGATCCTCTTCGAGGGCTTCGCTAACGGCCGATGCCTGTAATATTCTGACAAATTTTTAATAACTTCCTTCACCCAAACTTCCTGCGATTTTAGATGTAAAATTTTAGCTCGCATAGAGAGTTTACCGAAAGATTCGCCCGATCGGAAACTGGAAATTCGATCGCACCTCGTACAACTCAAATTTTGCACCGTTCTCCACAAAATGCTCGAAACCCGGTTTTGCGAGCCAAATCTCCACTCCCAACTAGGTAAATCCACTGAATTAAACGCCAAATATCGATCGCTAAGAAGATTGCTATGTATATCTAGTCCCTTGTCATTAGTCCCTTGTCCCTAGTCCCTAATGACCTGTTTGACAACAGTCAACAGTCAACAGTCAACAGTCAACGGACTTCAATGCCGCACAGTTAACTGCCATTCTGCGGCTGTGCCATTCCAAGCAGGCGAGGCTGTCTCTCCGGCGACGTAAGGCCCCCAGTAGCGGCGGGAACCATCTTGAGCAAAAACCACCAAAATGTCTCCCTGTTTGATTTGTAACTTCCCCTCCGGCAGCGATAGCATCAGTCCCTTGCCGCCGCCTTCTCCCGGCGCAAAATCCCAGTGGGCAGGTTTCCCGTAGGATTTCTCGGCTTGCCGTTTCGACAGCAGGGCCACTCGTACCGGGTGTTCGCTGCGGTTGCTGACGCGCAAACTGCCCGCGGCTTTGCCATTGACAGGGATTGAGGAATTACTTTCTTCCTCGGGTTCTGGGGGTACGTCGGGTTTTGGCGCTTTAGCGGTGTTTGGCGAAGCTGTGGTGACTCTCGAAACGGCTGGTGTTCGGGGGAGTGCGGTGGCTGCTGAGGGCAAATCGATCGAGCGATTTGCACCGTTGGAGATGGTGATTTCAAAACGTCCGAGAAACATTCCTGTAATTAGGGCGATCGTCACTCCAATTAATATCTGGTAAGTTTTAAGTGTCATAAATTTTATGCTTAAAGAATAGTCTGCATACCCGCAATTAGTCATAACTATCTTTAATGTAGAACCTGGGGCTGCTGTGCCACAAGATGAAGCTACACTTAATTACTTGACTGTTCCCAGCCATAACTGGGCGATCGCACAATACCATCTTAGATGTTAAATTTTAGATTTTAGATGGCGGCATACTCACCCGGTAAGGATGGAGATTTGTTGGCGGCGGGGATTTTTTAACGCAAGCCCCAAAACAGCTACAAGCTCCCAGACTGTTGAGAAACGAGCGAAAAATTTGAGATTCCTGTTCAATCTCCCAGATTCAAGACCAGAGTAAATCTAAAATCTAAAATCTAAAATCGACGGGTGCATCTCAATGAAGGCAAATATGTTTGTAGGGGCGAAGCATGACCGCAGTCAATATGGGATTGTAACTAATAACTTATATGCGGTCATGCTTCGCCCTCTTCAAAAGTGAGATGCACCCAAAATCTACCGACTAAGTGGCATAACTTTTCAATTCTATGCAGAATACCCGAATTAACAGATTGATTGATGTTCTCGGCGAGCAATTAGCAGGCTGGGCGAGTAATCCTTGGCGCCGGATTTCGCTGCTGCTAATTAGTTTGCTGTTCGGTACTTTTTTGGGAACAGCTATTTCGACGATCGCCGGACAAGCCGCTAATTGGGATATTATCACTGCGGGGCTGTTGGTGTTGGTGACGGAGTTGGTGAATCGGCTGGTTTACCGCAGCAGGCGAGAGGTAGCCAGTTCTTTGTGGGTGGAAATGCTTAATGCTCTCAAAATTGGTCTAACTTACAATTTATTTGTCGAAGCTTTCAAGCTTGGTTCTTGAAAAATGGTAAGATATCTGTCGCTGGGAAATATTATTTGCCTAAAACTAGCTTCGGTCTAGAAAGTTTTGATACAAGCTAAGAAAGCGCAATAAAATTAGTTCGTAGTGCGGACTTCAGTCCGTTCTTAGGCTGCGGACGCCAGGACGCACTACAAACCGTTTTTATTATGGTAATCGACGGGACATGATATCATCAAATCCTCAAATCTAAAATGGTTGAATCGTTCGTAGCGCGGACTTCAGTCCGCAGGATTTTGCGGACGCCAGGACGCACTACAAACCGTTTTTGTTATGGTAATCGACGGGGCATGATATCATCAAATCCTCAAATCTAAAATCTAAAATCTAAAATGGTTGGATCGCCTGTAAATCCTGTTGAAATTTTACACCGCTGGCGATCCTCGAAGAGGCTCGCTCTCGACTTCGATCGCCTCGCCTGTTGGGAAGTTGCCGATAATGGGCGATCGCGCGCTTTTAACATTACTCCTGACAATGCAGCCGATGTTGTCCGCCACAAAACCGATTTATTTTTGTCTCTGCTTGACGATTTGCATAATTTTCCCGTAAAGTCAAGTGTTTTTCTCGAAAGTTTGTGGAATCTGTGGCTGCCGCTGGCTATGCAATTAGCGACTGAAAAACAAAGTTTAAGCCGGACTTTAATTCAAGGCATTTTAGGAGTCCAAGGAACCGGAAAAACTACTTTATGCCAAGTTTTGACGCTGATTCTGGGAAAATTGGGATATTCTACAGTTAGCCTTTCTCTAGACGATCTTTATAAGACTTATGCCGATCGCCAAAACCTCCAAAAAGCTGACCCGCGATTGATTTGGCGCGGCCCCCCCGGTACTCACGATATTGACTTAGGAATCTCGGTTTTAGACAAGTTGTGCGCTTCTAAAACTGCTGAATTAACAGCATTTGACAGTCCCAAAATCGAAATTCCCCGGTTTGAAAAATCTGCCTGGGGAGGTGCGGGCGATCGCAGTCAATCAGAACTTATTTGCGGTGCGGATATTGTACTGTTTGAGGGTTGGTTTGTCGGCGTGAATCCAGTGGCTGATGCCAGATTGAACGAGTTTTTGGCTGCGGCGCCGTTTCCGATTTCTACAGAGGGCGACTGTCAGTTTGCGCGCGATATGAATGCGAAGCTACACGACTATTTGCCGCTGTGGAAGCGATTAGATCGGTTGATGGTTTTGTATCCCCGAGATTACCGCTTTTCTCAGGTGTGGCGCAATCAGGCGGAACGGGAAATGATGGCTGCGGGGAAGTCGGGAATGTCTGAGGCCGAAATTAATCGGTTTGTTGAATATTTCTGGAAGGCGCTGCATCCTGAATTATATATTCAGTCGATGCTTGAGGGCGATGGCGTGCATTTGCTGGTGGAAATTTTGGCCGATCGCGCGATCGGCAAAGTCTGTCGGGCGATCGACTTAAAATCAAGCCTTTAGCGACACAACAATGTTCATAAGTCCCAACTTAAGCATAGAATACTGGAAAAATCTCGCTTCTATCGTAATCTAGATCCCCCTAAATCCCGCGAATCGTTGCGGCGACTTTGAACACTTCCCATCCCCCCCTTTTTAAGGGGGGTTAGGGGGGATCGAGACGCTTGATACAAACCCGAGAAACAAATAGTTTTAGACGTTAAGTTAACACTTATCAACAGTCAAGCGTAATGGATGCGGACTAAAGTCCTCACTACAAACCTGTAATGGATGCGGACTTAAGTCCTCACTACAAACCTGTAATGGATGCGGACTTAAGTCCTCACTACAAACCTGTAATGGATGCGGACTTAAGTCCTCACTACAAACCTGTAATGGATGCGGACTTAAGTCCTCACTACAAACCTGTAATGGATGCGGACTTAAGTCCTCACTACAAACCTGTAATGGATGCGGACTTAAGTCCTCACTACAAACCTGTAATGGATGCGGACTTAAGTCCTCACTACAAACCTGTTCGTACCTACGTATATAGGCTCTGCGTACCAGATTGATAATTGCTAAATTAGCTACCAGGAGTACCGAGTTCGATCGCCTTTTTCACCAAATCATCGGTAACATTTCCCGGCGCACCTGTGGGGTTAAGTTCCTTAGCCATCGACAGAAAGTCATCGGGATTTCCCTGTGCATCTGCCGGCATTGGGATTTCTTGAGGGGCGGGAATCTCAAATTTAGGTGCTGTTGCAGCAGCGGCTGCTTCGGCGCCGGCACTTGTGCGATCGATGTCGCTAACGCTAAATTGTTTTGAAGCTTCGTAGTCGGCGGATACATCAACCGTCGGTAACTTTTGTTCTCCAGCTTCTACGCTTTCAGTTATCTGTTGAGCATCAAATGTTTGAGTGTTATCTAATTCTGTATTCACTTGAGGATTAACTTCAGACATAGCCGACTCCTTGTTACTTTTTTTAAACAATTCAATAAGGTTATTTTGGCTAAAATTCCTGTTTTTTGCATCTACCCGCAGATGTATCGTTTGCTTCTATCTCAAGGATGATTTATTTGATAATGTTGACTCGGCCTTAGGCGAGTTTCCCAAAATAAGGCAACTCTCGACCAGCACGAAACCCATACACAATAAGCAATTCCCAATCATAAAATCTCAAATCTTAAATCTAAAACCTAAAATCGCATTACCTCTCGGGGATGGTGACTTGCACTGACAAATGTTGATATTCATATATTCTGAAAGCATTTTAAGGAACATATTTATGAACTCACCCGCCGCCACCAATTCTCACGCTCTGTCAAACGATACTCAAAACATGGTTGAGAAAATCAACGGGTTGGGTACAGATGAAAAACTGGCACTGCTGTACTTTATTTATGAAAAAATGGGAGATTCAATTACACCAGCCGCTCCCGCCGCGGCTGAACCAGAGTTAGCTCCCATGTTGCTGAATGATTTTTACAACCTTTCCCATGACCAACAACTGAATATCATGCGAGGTATTGTCAATCGCAATGACACGCCTTATTCTCACGCTTACGGAGCTTTGACTGCTAACAATCAGTTGGTGGTTTGGTATGCTTGGGCTGTTGGTATGGGGGAAAGAATTGTCGATATCCCCGAAGGATATGAGGCAACTGAGGCTGTGAATGGCATTTTAGGTCAAATAGAAGCTCTTGATTTTGAACAGCAAATTTCGGTGCTGCGCGACGTAGCTAATAATATGGGCTACACGGATGTTAAACCAATTGCTACTCAGGCTCAAGTTGGTAAAACTTCTAGTCTTTAAATCTGCCTCGACCCTGGAAGCCTCTAACCGACTCCAACTTTTGTCCGGCTCTGCGGACTGAAGAATAAAGCAGGTATTAAAGCCGAATTTTGTGCAAAACCTGCGGACATAAATAAACCTCAGAAATGTCCGCAGGTTTTGCTCTTATTTCCGGTTTGAATCCTTTTTTTTGGGGGCAGCGGTACAGTCTGTGAAGGCGGCTTTTTATCGAAGCGCAGCGTCGGCGATGGCAAATTTGGCGAACTCACAATTACAATTATAAGTATCTGAATGTGAGTTAGTTACACTGTTTGCTGTCAGGGATTGAGTTGTTTAGGATGAACTTTTCGCGGAATTTCGATTTGAAATCTCGAACCTTTTTCGAGTTGACTTTCGGCAGTCATTGTGCCGTTCATCATCTCGACTAAATAGGCGCTAATCGCTAGTCCTAAACCGGTGCCTTGATATTGGCGAGTTGTGGTTTGGTCGGCTTGGCGGAATTTGTCGAAAATGTGGGGCAGATCTGTTTCACTGATGCCGATTCCTGTGTCTCGAACGGCGATACTTAGCCGATCGCCATTTAATTCCCCTACCTCAATGGAAATGCAGCCCTGGTGCGTAAATTTAACCGCGTTGGAAATCAGATTGACCAAAACCTGCCGCAGGCGCAACTTGTCATTAACTACTAATTTATGTTGCAAGCCCACGCAGACGCACATTGCTACATCCTTGTCGCTGGCTTGATTGCCAAATTCCAGGGCGGCATCCATGACTAAACGCGCTAAATCAAATTCTGCAATTTCTAATTCTGTGCGGCCGCTTTCGATTTTGGAGAGGTCGAGGATATCGTTAATCAACACCAGCAGGTTTTTGCCGTTGTTTAAAATGCGCCCCACCATATCTATTTGCTGGGCCGTCAGCAGTTGTTTGTGCTGGCGCAGCAGCAATTGGGAAAAGCCGATAATCGCATTCATCGGAGTTCGCAATTCGTGCGACATGGTGGCCAAAAATTGCGATTTTAACTTTGCTGCTTCTAGCAGTTGCAATTTTTGTTGTTGAATGCGCCGCCCCTGATTTTCTAGTTCTTGCTGCTGGCGAACTAGCAGCTCGTTTTGCAACTCTAAAAGCTCTTCCTGTTTTTTTAATTTTTCGATCGCCCGGGCGCTGTTAATCGCGATCGCAGCTTGTTTTCCCATCACCGCCAGCAGTTGCGCCGAGCCCCTGTCAATGGCGGTGCTGTCTTTCTCGTTCCCGATCGCCAGCACGCCCAAACGCCCGGTGTCCCCAGACTCGATCGCCGCAGCACAGCCCGCCGCTGATACCGAGTCGCCCGACTCAGAGCGCCACAGTTGAGACTCTCCCGTCGCAAACGCTTTCAACAGCAGCTTTTCTTGCACGTGCGGGGTGTGACCTGCACGTGCAAAGTTGGTCGCGCGCCCGACAGCGCTGAGTTTGAGGTCGCTGGAATCGCACTCTGGGAGGGCCACCAGACAAAATTCTGCTCCGGCGATCGCCTCCACAGTCGCGTCCGCTATTGCTTGCAACAGTTCGCGCAAGTTACCCGCGCGCTGGCCCAACAGATTTGTAAATCGCTCGATCGCCTGTAAATCGCGTACTGCGTCCATTTTGTCGCACAAATTTTCGGTTTTAATATTAGTTTCCGAGGACGCTTCACGGGGCAAAAATCCTGGTTCTGCTGCGGGCTGGCTTTGAGTTTGTTCGATCGCCTCCATATCTGTGTAAGTTCCCACCCACTCCAAAACCTCATGACTGTCAGGGTTAGCGGGCGCTCCTCGGGCGATGTTCCAGCGGTAAGTACCGCACCGCGCCCGGAGACGAAATTGTATTTCGTAACTTTGGGGCGGGATCTGATCCGTGCGCGATCGCGCCAACAGACCAGCACGGTCATCTGGGTGGACGCGGGCGAGATAGCCGAAACCCAAACCTGCTGATGCTGGTACTCCCGTGTACTCTTCCCAGCGATCGCCTAAATAAGTCGCCCAGCCGCTGGCATTTACTTTCCAAACTATATGAGGAATTTCCGACCACTGGCGATCGTTCTGAGTTTGGCGATCGTCAACTTGTAGTTGGGGGGATTTTATTTCTGATGCTTTGTATAGTATTTCCGCCTCGGCCAAGTCCGAGCGAAAAGAGTTATTGCTGTGATAGTGAGTCATAACTGGTTTTATAAAAAATGACCAATGAACTTGAGGCCTAACACCGATAAACAAGGAGTGCTGCTAGCTTTATTGATTTTGACGTACCAAGTGCATCAAAAGTTTTTATACTTTCAACTTACCCAGGTACTGCTATCTTTACCTCTATCAAGGGGCGGACAATGGGATAATTCATGTAAACTGTTATAACATTGAGAGCGTAACCAGTCCCGATCGCACTTTCTGGCCGCTCTGTGCAAAATAACTTAAAAAATTACTTGCAATCTTGACGGCTGCATGAGTATGCTGGAAAAAGATGTGCGGGCTGTTAAACCCTAAATCAGGACACATTCTCAAAATTACTCAGCTTAGCTGAGTGGGTTGACGATATTTTAAAAGTTTAGCGGACTATTGGAAGAAAGATGAGTAAAATTCGCGTTGCATTGATAGAAGACCACGACCTGACAAGAGTAGGCATCCGCACAGCTTTACAACAGCGTGACACTATAGAAGTTGTCGGTGATGCCGCTAACGCTACAGACGGATTGAAACTGCTTCAGTCTTCAAAACCTGACGTGGCAATCGTAGACATTGGGTTGCCGGATTTTGACGGCATTGAACTGACACAAAAATTCAAAAAATCGATGGTAGCCGAGTCTGATCCCGATACCAAAGTTTTGATTCTGACTTTTCAGGACAACGAAGAAGAAGTCCTGGCAGCTTTTGCGGCCGGAGCTGATTCTTATTGCATGAAAGATATCAGCTTCGATCAGTTATTAGATGTCGTAAAAGTAACTCACGAAGGTAACTCTTGGATCGATCCGGCGATCGCCCGCATCGTCCTAAAACAAGCTAAAACTAAGGAGTCTGCACCGGAAGAACCGAAGCATGAGGGCAAAAGAGTTACAATTAAGGCTGCCGAACCCGAGTTCAGTCACATCATTGAAACTTACCCTTTAACCGAGCGGGAGTTAGAGGTTTTGGAATTGATCGTGCAGGGTTACAGCAATGCTGCGATCGCCGAAAAGCTGTACATTACTGTCGGTACGGTCAAGACTCACGTCCGCAATATTTTGAACAAGTTGTGCGCTGATGACCGAACTCAAGCGGCCGTTCTCGCCCTCCGTTCCGGCTTGGTTGGATGAAGCGCGACGGTCAGCTAAAAAGTAGTTAAAAGTAAGGTGCGCGGGACGCACCTTACTGACGAAAACCTAGGTGTTGGCGGCGCGCGGGTCGAGTCATTTTTTCGGATTTTTTAGGGTGCAAAATGCACGCTTTACTCTCGAAAATCTCGGCTGCGCCATGGGCGCCAGCAACCGAACAGTTAAGCTGAAAAAAGCTATAAATTAAGTCCGCATCTATCCATGTGCAGATATTTAAAACAATATTTTTATAAGTTAATCCACCTTGAGATAGATGCAAGCTCGGGATTGGATTATTCATAATTATGGTTGAGCCAGCAAAAGTTAAATAAATTTAGCTTGCACTGCCGAACAGGGGCGAGTTCACTTCATAAAATGTAGCCTCCAGCGCCAAATACTCCGACTTTTAGGAATAGTTAAGCATTTACAGAACTTATATCTACAGAGTGATGCCTGAGTTCGCTTGAATTTGCGAAATTAAAAGTATCAACTGCTACTTACATATTCTAAAAAGAGGCACTATGGCCGCTCCAATTGAATTCAAATTATTTGCTCCCTATAATAAAGGAGCTGCCTTGATGGGGTGTTTTTCTAATTGGGAAGAAATTCCGATGGAAAAGGACGAAGAAGGTTATTTCCGCACGCTAGTAGAATTGAAGGATGGCGTTTATCAATACAAATTTAGGGTGCAATCGAAAAGCTGGTTTCTGGAAGCAGATCAGTGGGTAGATGTGGTAGATCCCTACGCGACTGATATCGACGATCCCACTCAAAACGGCGTGGTGAGAGTCAAAGATGGCGATCGCATCGTGGATACCTACGTGTGGCAGCACGATGACAAACCGCTACCAGCCGATCGAGAATTAGTAATATACGAAACGCACGTTGCCGACTTTTCCGGCGGCGAAGCAGATCCCCTCGCCCGCGGCAAGTACGAGCACGTCGTCGAAAAACTCGATTACCTAGTCGAACTCGGCGTTAACGCGATCGAACTCATGCCCCTCAAAGAATACCCAGGCGATTACAGTTGGGGCTACAACCCGCGCTACTTCTTGGCTGCGGAGTCCAGCTACGGCACCACCGCCGAACTCAAAAACCTGATAGACGAGTGTCACGGGCGCGGGATTCGCGTCATCATCGACGGGATTTACAACCACTCCGAATCATCCAGCCCCCTCACCCAAATCGATCACGATTATTGGTACCACCACGCCCCCCGCGATGCTGACAACAATTGGGGCCCAGAATTCAACTACGAATTTTATGACGACAACTTAGGAACTTACCCGGCGCGCAAATTCATCGGCGATACAGTCCGCTATTGGATTCAAGAATACCATCTCGACGGCATTCGTTTCGACGCAGCGCGGCAAATTGCCAACTACGACTTCATGCACTGGATAGTTCAAGAAGCCAAAAATGCCGCAGGCCCAAAACCGTTTTATACTGTTGCCGAACACATTCCCGAAACTCCCAGCATCACCAATCTAGAAGGCCCGATGGACGGCTGCTGGCACGACAGTTTCTATCACTGCATTGTCGAACATATCTGCGGCGATACCTTTGATTTAGAGCGCCTCAAAGACGTAATTGATGCCAAGCGGCAAGGTTTCTTGGGTGCTACAAACGTAGTCAATTATTTGAGCAATCACGACCACGATCGCGTGCTGTCAGAATTGGGCGATCGCGCGATTTTGGATGAAGCAGCATTCAAGCGAGCGAAGTTGGGTTCTGTGTTGTTAATGACAGCAGTAGGCGTACCGCTGATTTGGATGGGCGAAGAATTTGGCGAATATAAAGCCAAAACGATCGAGCAAGCTAAAATTGATTGGACGCTGCTAGGCAATGACATGAATAAAGGTTTGTGGGAATACTACAAAGGCTTGATTCACCTCCGCAAAAACAACCAAGCACTTTACACGGAAAATATCGATTTTTTCCACGAAGACATCGACTCAAAAGTGTTTGCTTACACTCGCTGGAACGATGAAGGCTCGCGAGTTGTTGTAGTGGCGAATATGTCGGAAAATTATCTAGCTGGTTACAGTGTTCCCCACTTCCCTGCCAATGGAACTTGGCACGAATGGACGGGTAATTATGATGTGGAATCGGGCGATGATAATATTATGATTGACTTGCCGGAATACGAAGCCAAAGTGTTTGTCTGGCAGTAACTTGTCTTATTAAGTCCGCTGTAACGACAATCAAATAAGTTCGTAGTGAGGACTTCAGTCCTTCTTGATGCGGACTAAAGTCCTCACTACGAACCTGGCAATCTCATAGGTTCGTAGTGAGGACTTCAGTCCTTCTTGATGCGGACTAAAGTCCTCACTACAAACCTGGCAATCACATAGGTTTGTAGTGAGGACTTCAGTCCTTCTTGATGCGGACTAAAGTCCTCACTACAAACCTGGCAATCACATAGGTTCGTAGTGAGGACTTCAGTCCTTCTTGATGCGGACTAAAGTCCTCACTACAAACCTGGCAATCACATAAGTTCGTAGTCAGGACTTCAGTCCTTCTTGATGCGGACTAAAGTCCTCACTACAAACCTGGCAATCTCATAGGTTTGTAGTGAGGACTTCAGTCCTTCTTGATGCGGACTAAAGTCCTCACTACAAACCTGGCAATC
>NZ_JAAFKD010000029.1 GCF_013299165.1 Microcoleus sp. bin38.metabat.b11b12b14.051 | reverse complement strand
GCAAGCTTCTCGTGGTGTGACATACCGAGTCATGGTAGCTTTTTTGATCTATTGTTAGTAGATGCTACCATGTTTTACCGGGATAGTACGACTATTGCCGGAATATTAGTTGCTTTACATCGACAGTCTGATTTTAATTTCTCGCTTACAAGCCAGAGGAGAGGCTTTCAACCAATTCTTTCTAGTAAAATAGCTGCCATCTGATTTGTGGTGAGCAGCGCTGTTGTCTCAGTTGGATTGTGACTTGCCTTTTGATCGATCGATCGAGCTAATTTTTGTCGCTCCTTACCTGGTTTTTCTCTCACCTCGGTAACAGCAATCATTAACCCGAATCACAATCAAAGCTAATTTGTCAACCCCTAAAAGTTAGATATTTAATTTTGGGCAAAGTTTGTATGTTTTATACTGAGGTGCAAAAAACCGAATCCTCAGATATCAAGTTCAGCGATATATGCTGGCTCTGAGCAAGAGAGTAGCGCTGTGAATTATTCTAGAATCCGTGTATTCTGGTGCTGCGAGGATTTTTTTTCGCTGTGCAATTTTGCTTGGCGGCGCGATCGTCCTGTGGCTGCAACTACCTGCGGCTAGATACTAATTGCACCCGTCCAGCATCCATTTCATCCATTAATAACTCTAAAGCCTCATAATCAGTATCCGAGATGTAGCCCAAACGGGTGAGCTCGTAGTTGATTTCGTTTTCTATATCAGGCGTCAACTGCTTAATGTAGAGGGCTTTTTCTACAAGTTGGCGAATAGCATGAGTTGCTTGCATGGTAGATCGGAGAAATCCTTACATTTTGATTTTAATCTTAACACTCAAGAACCTACGTGATCTAAATCAGAACTTACAAGTGATTTCAATTACATTGCTGGGTTTAACCTCATAGCTCAGGCAAAGTAGAGCGCAATTTTTACAATTCCCAAGACTAAACCAATGGGTTAAATAATAAATAGTATATTAGCTTACTTTTCCTCGCAAAATCTTACGGAAAATTTCATAAAAAACAGTAAATAAATAAAGATTCAGTAAAACTACTGAAAATAGCTGGTTGGTTTCCTTCTGGGCAAGTTAGGCTCGGACGTATGAAGTAGGTTTAGGCTGACAACCTTTTAGCACAGTAGTTGAAAATTCACAGGAACCATAGGTTTGATATATGCAGACACTTCTTGCCCAAAAAACAATTACGGTGATTCGAGCCCTAGACCACCTGAATGCAGCCACAGCCGGAGAATTCGCACAGCAACTAACCACAGCAATTTCCGCACCGGGGGTGGTAGCGGTGCTGGTGGATGTTGGCGGAGTAACATTTATTGACAGTGCGGGTTTGATGGCATTGATTTCCGGCCTCAAGCAGGGGAAAAAAATGGGGCGCAGGTTTAGTATTTGCTCAGTTTCCGCCGGGATTAGGATGATTCTTGAACTCAGCCAGCTCGATCGAGTTTTTGAGATATTTGAAAGCGTCGAAAGCTATGAAGCAGCAAATGCGGGTTCCCCAGCAGTGCTAGAGGCTGCTAATCGGTGAACGCAGGCAACAAAATACAGCAAATTCAGTTACGTTACATACTCGAAAATACCTAGGCCTGGCAAGCAACTGCTACCAGCCCCCGACAAGCGTCGCGGGCGCTCCCAAAATTTTAGATATTTAGGTAATGAGCGATCGGGTAACGCTTTTTTTCAGGTTGCCAGATTCAATACTGCGAGTCAATCTAAAATCTAAAATCTAAAATCTAAAATCTAAAATCGCCTGACTGTCGTTGGCGAGTTGGCAGATTTTAAGGTAGGCTGCTTAGGAGTCGCAAGTATCAGAGCGAGTCGAGCCGTGGCAGTAAAAGTCGAAGAATTACTTACAGCAGAAATCAATCAGCCTGCTCGTTATCTAGGAAACGAGTTGGGGGCTGCGCGCCAGCCTTGGGATTCAGCGTCTGTACGCTGGGTGCTCACTTACCCAGAAGTGTATGAAGTTGGTGCTTCCAATCTGGGACACATCATCCTTTACAATATTTTGAATGCCTTGCCGAGACAGTTGTGCGATCGAGCTTATTTACCCGCACCAGACTTGGCTGCAAAACTGCGATCGACCAAAACTCCCCTGTTTGCCGTAGAATCTAGGCGATCGCTCACAGAATTTGATATTCTCGGTTTCAGCCTCAGCTACGAACTCGGAGCCACAAACATTCTGGAAATGCTGGATTTAGCCGGCATTCCCCTAACTTGGAAAGAAAGAGCGACAAATACCCAAAATGGCGGGGATTTGCCGCTGATTTTTGCTGGCGGACAAACCGCAACCTCCAATCCCGAACCCTATGCTGACTTTTTTGACTTCATCGCTTTGGGGGATGGAGAAGAATTGCTGCCAGAAATTGGCTTAATTTTGGCAGAAGGGAAAGCTAATAATTTGAGCCGAGAAGCATTGTTGCTGGATTTAGCGCAAATTCCCGGCGTTTATGTCCCCCAATTTTACGATATGGCGGCCGATGGTTCTGTTCATCCTAACCGCCCCGAAGTTCCCGATCGAATTCTGCGCCGAGTCGCGACTCCGATACCAGCTTATTCGATCGGGCTAGTGCCTTATGTCCAGACAGTACACGACAGACTGACAGTCGAAATTCGACGGGGATGTACCCGTGGCTGCCGCTTCTGTCAGCCGGGAATGCTGACTCGCCCCGCCCGCGATGTGGAACCGCAACAAGTCGTAGAGGCGATCGAACAAGGGATGAAAGCCACCGGGCACAGCGAGTTTTCCCTGCTTTCCCTGAGTTGTTCCGACTATCTGGCACTTCCGGCTGTCGGGATGGAAATCAAAAACCGCCTGAAAGACAAAAATATCTCTCTATCTTTACCCAGTCAGCGGGTTGACAGATTTGACGATAATATTGCCGACATTCTCGGCGGCACGCGGCAAAGCGGTTTGACTTTTGCCCCGGAAGCCGGCACTCAACGGATGCGCGACATCGTTAACAAAGGTTTGACGAATGAAGAATTGTTGCGGGGTGTGAAGACTGCGGTCGATCGCGGTTGGGATAAAATTAAGCTCTATTTTATGATCGGTTTGCCCGGAGAAACCGATTTTGATGTCCTAGGAATTGCCGAAACAGTCCGCTGGTTGCAAAGGGAATGCAGGCTGGATGGCCGACGCGGACTGAATTTTAACTTGACAATTTCTAATTTTACGCCTAAGCCTCACACTCCTTTTCAGTGGCATTCGGTTTCTACTGCCGAGTTTTCACGTAAGCAAAAATTGCTGAAGGGTGAATTCAAAGGGATGAGAAATCTCAAGGTGAATTATACTGATGTGCGGATTTCGGCAATGGAGGATTTTGTCGGTAGGGGCGATCGACGTTTGGGCCCTGTAGTCCGTCGTGCTTGGGAACTTGGCGCTGGTATGGATGCCTGGTGGGAAAGCTTGGATACAGCATACAAGGCTTGGACAAGGGCGATCGATCAATCGGGCCTTACCTGGAAATACCGCCAAGTTGAAAGTGGCGAGTGGAATCTGTTTGAGAAGGAAGAGGAGAAGGAAGAAGGAAGAAGGAAGAAGGAAGAAGGAAGAGGGGATAAGGAAGAAGTCACAGGAATCAAGGAAGATTTTCCCACATCTCTTCTTCTCCCCCTCTCCCCCTCTCTTCTTCTCCCTCTCTCCTCTTCTCCCTCTCTCCCCCTCTCCTCTTCTCCCTCTCTCCCCCTCTCCCTCGATCGACCTTTACCTTGGGATCATCTAGACACGGGAATTGATAAAAACTGGCTAAAACTTGACTTGCAAAAGGCTTTGGAAGCCGCGACGGTTCCCGATTGTTCCTTTGAAGGATGTTCGCGCTGTGGGGTTTGCGGCACTGACTTCGGACACAATGTGGTTGTGGATGCGTTGCCAATTCCTGAGTTTGCTGGGGAGTTTGTGCCGAATACAGAACGGAAACAGCGTTTTCGGGTTTGGTTTGGGAAGGTGGGCGATATGGCTTTGGTTGGTCATTTGGATTTGCTGCGATTGTTCGATCGAGTTGTCCGCAGGGCCGATTTACCGATTTCGTTTACTGGCGGCTTCCACCCGAATCCTCGGATTTCTGTGGCAAATGCCCTGCCTCTGGGCGTTACCAGTACCGGGGAAATTGCTGATTTTGAACTCACTGAGCCGATCGCTCTGGAGATGTTTCGGGAAAAATTGGCGGCGACTTTGCCGGAAAATATCCCGATTTACAAGGTGGAGCAAATCGACCTCAAGGCTCCTTCTGCCAGTCAGTTGCTAGAAGCCGCGGAGTACGTGATTACTGTCGCTGCAACAGGCTCTCTGCCGGAAAATGACGGATCTGAAGGCATGAATTCTACTGGTGTCTGTGTCGCGGATGGTGGCAACTGGGAAGCTTGGGTGAAGACGATCGCCCAAACAGAGGCTTTTTGGCGGGCGCACACTACTAAGTCGGGGAAGACGCAGGATGTCAATTTGCGCGATCGACTGCACAAACTAGAACTCGTACAGCAATCTGAAGCTACAGCCGTGTTGCGCTATACCGGCAGTTGTCGCAGCGACGGTAGCTTGCTCAAGCCGGAACATCTTGTTTTCATGCTCGAACAAGTTAGCCAGCAAGAAATTCAGCTTCTGCAAGTTCAACGCAGTCAGCTAATCCTAGGTTATGGTTAAAATAGGGAAGCCGTGGTGGAATATTTCACTAGGGCATCCCTATCGGGATGTATCGTTTCACAGAAAAACGAGCGGGAAGCCCCGGGCTTTGGACATGGGGAGGAACGCGGCTGCGGTTTTAACCGCCTTCAATATTTGTTTACACAATTGGTCGAAAGATTCATTATAATTTGGATTGTAAGTAAAAAAACCATCTACGTGTTGAAACATTCTAGTATCGGAGAAATCCCGGCACAGTGAGCCACCACACTCCTTAAGGAGTAGTAAGCCTGTATAACTGACGAGTAACGGCAGAATGTGAAGCGTACCTATCTGGCGAAAGTGATGGATTATGAAAGCAAACAATTGAAAAGTAAGCGTAATTGCAATACCTTTTGTACTGGTAGTTGTTTTGATCGTCTAGAGGTGCTTTGATAACGCCTTTGAGAGTTTTCGGATTCATTCAAGAATCCCGCTGATTCATCAGTGGGGAGTATCAAGCTATAATTGCTTGTTATGGAAGCCGCAGTGGCTTGAGCGCTTTAGTCGCTCGTCACTAAGAGTCAACCAGCAACGCGGGCTGGGTGCAAATTGCTTCTGTTCAAGACTTCAAGCCTTTTTGTACATTTACGGGCTAAATCTAGCGCTAAACCCGCAGGAGCGGAGCATGAACCAAATTTATCGATTAATTTCGCTCGATCGAGTGGTTGTCGATCGTCGGCTTAGTCAAAAATCTCATGGTTCAAGTCGCAGAGCGGGTATTCAACAATAGATGTTTTGACCTCGATCGAAAACGGATACAAGCCCGGACTTAATTCGTCGAGATCACAAAATTTTAGACTAAGGTTCAAGCTCCCAGATTCATCTCTGGAGTCAATCTAAGATCTAAAATTTTAAATCTAAAATCTAAAACCGACTCACCTGGTTTTAGGGTTGGCTGGGGCGGAAGTTGCAGTCGAATGCCAAAAGAAGAGTCTGTTGAGTGCGATCGCGCAAGAATTCAACAAAAGTCTAGGCGCTTTCACTCCTACTTAACTTTCGCTCTTGCACCAGCCCTCAACCACCACGCAAGCGGAGTTATCAGTTCGTAGTGTTCAGTTGTGTGTTCAGTTGTGTGTTAAGAAATTGGTGAGAGTTTCGCTGAATTTATTCGCTGAGTTCAAAGGAAGAGTTGCAACTGTTGAATTTTGAAGTTTTGAGAAAAGCAATTCTCAACTTAAAAATCAATCTTGCTAACTCGATAAAAGCCTCCTTATTTCTATCTCTCAGATTTATCTGCTGAGCATAACTCATAACTCTCGATCGGGCGGGTTTAACTACTTTTTTATCTGTAACAGTTAACAGTTAACAGTTAATAGTCAACAGTTAATAGTTAACAGTTAACAGTCAACAGTTAACAGTTAACAGTTAACAGTTAAATTTCATTCCACCCTCCACCAACTCACAGCTAATAACTCTTCAAGCTACTACTAATTACAGTTAAAGTCAGAGGCACTTTTCAGCGTTAGTGTCTCTAACTTGCTGCCAGTTTTTTGAGGAAATTGAATGACAAAGCAGATAGTTATAGCAGAGCAGCATCGCATTGCTGCCGTTTTTTCAGAAGATCAAATCCAAGAACTCGTGGTAGCCACAGGGAGCCACCAAGTCAGCGACATCTACTTGGGAATTGTCGAAAATGTACTCCCCGGGATAGATGCGGCCTTCGTCAATATTGGCGACCCAGAACGCAACGGGTTCATGCACGTCACAGACCTCGGCCCGCTGCGGCTCAAACGATCGGCAGGAGCAATTACAGAACTCCTCACCCCCCAGCAAAAAGTGCTGGTACAGGTGATGAAAGAACCGACGGGCAGCAAAGGCCCTCGGCTGACAGGCAATATTACCCTGCCCGGCCGCTATTTGGTACTGATGCCCTACGGCAGGGGAGTCAATCTATCCCGCCGCATCAAGTCGGAAGCCGAGCGCAACCGCCTCAGAGCCCTAGCTATTTTGGTGAAACCGGCCGGAATGGGGCTGCTGGTACGCACCGAAGCCGAAGGCATGACCGAAGAAGCCATCATGGAAGATTTGGAAGTCTTGCAAAAGCAGTGGGAAGCCGTTCAACTCGAAGGCGGTTCCACGCGGGCGCCGGCACTGCTCAACCGCGATGACGATTTTATTCAGCGGGTGCTGCGGGATATGTTCAGCGGTGATGTGAACCGGATTGTGGTTGACTCGCAAAATGGCATTAAGCGGGTGAAGCAGCAGTTGATGAGCTGGAACGGTGGTAAACTTCCTGCGGGAGTTTTGATCGACCACCACCGAGAGCGCGCCTCGATTTTAGAATTTTTCCGCGTCAATGCTGCGATTCGAGAAGCCCTCAGACCGAGGGTAGATTTACCTTCGGGCGGTTATGTGATTATTGAGCCGACAGAAGCACTGACGGTAATTGATGTCAACTCTGGTTCGTTTACTCGATCGGCAACAGCTCGCGAAACTGTACTCTGGACAAATTGCGAAGCAGCAACCGAAATTGCCCGCCAACTTCGGCTGCGGAATATTGCCGGGGTGATTATTGTTGACTTTATTGACATGGAATCCCGCCGCGATCAGTTGCAGGTGCTGGAACATTTCAATAAAGCTCTCAAAGCTGACAAATCTCGACCGCAAATCGCTCAACTCTCAGAATTGGGACTGGTAGAACTCACCCGCAAACGCCAAGGTCAAAATATTTACGAGTTGTTCGGCCACAGTTGCCCCACTTGCAGCGGGCTGGGTCATTTGGTGCAACTCCCGGGCGAAGAAGATTTCGCCGCAGCAGTGCGCGACGGAGCCGATCGCACTGTGGCTACCTCCAACCGGGTGATGCTGAACTTGCCAGAAGGATTGGAACGCCGCAGCTTGGCGCCCGTAGCTTCTGCAACTCCTGCTCCAGTCAGAGAAGAACGTTCTCCCGAACCTGCTCGGGCTGCTTGGGAACCTCAGAGCGAAAGTTTAGATTTTGTGGAGGCTGGCGGCAACGCCTCGGCTTTGGACTTACTCAACCATCCCAGCTATCAGGATTTGGGGAACGGAACGAGAAGGCGCCGCCGCCGCCGGATTGGCGAAGAGGCTTTTGTCGTAGCAGCAGAGGAGGAACCGGTACGCAGCAAGCTGCGACTGCCGAATACTCAAAGCGCCCCCGTCGCCGAAACGCGCTCAGAGTATCAGGCACCCCCCGGCATCCGCGCAGCTTCCGAGGGCTTCGGGCTGGTGAATATGGCGACTGTTGGCAGGCGCGAGGATTTCGATCGCGTGCGCCCAGCTAAATCTGAGTTGATGAAGCCGATGGTGGAGCCTCCGGAGGTGATTTCGGTGGAAATGACACCCGAGGAACAGGATGTTTATGCTCTGATGGGCGTTTCTCCCTTGGTGCTGACGGATCGCAGCGTCAAAAATCCTAAGAATGCGATCGTTTCGGTGACTCTCCCGGGAGCGGCCCCGAACAAGCCGCCTTTTGAGCAGCTCGAATTTGAATTTGAGGCGCCGACGGCAGCAGAGGATGTTGAGGAAAGGGATTATTATCCAGAAATGTCAGAAGCTGAGCCTGTATTTTCTGAGGATGAGGAAGCCCAAATTTACGGGGAGAGTTCGATCGACGACGAAACTGATGATTTTGCTCCTCTAGATGAAACCGACGATCCGATCGGCTTCTCCTACCAACAACACGAGTCGATCGAAGAGCACGAGTCGATCGAAGAGCACGAATCGATCGAAGAGCACGAGTCGATCGAAGAGCACGAGTCGATCGAAGAGCACGAGTCGAGCCAGCCCAGCGAACCCGAAGAGCCTGCTATCAACCGCCGCCGCCGCCGCCGCTCGTCAGCCGTTTTGGATGAGTGATTTATGAAGGAAGAAGGAAGAAGGAAGAAGGAAGAAGGAAGAAGGAAGAGGGAAGAAGGAAGAGGGAAGAAGGGAGAAGAAGAAATTTTTACTCTCTTCCCATCTTTCCATCTTTCCATCTCTCCCCCTCTCACCCTCTCCCAATCTCCCTCTCTCCCTCGCATAATTGCAGGTGTCGATGAAGTAGGAAGAGGAGCTTTGTTCGGGCCAGTGGTGGCTGCCGCCTGCATTTTGCCCGACGAAGTTCAGGGTGAATTAGTAAGTTGCGGAGTCCGCGACAGCAAACAGTTGAGTGCCGCAGCCCGGAGTCGGTTAGCCATCCAAATCCGGGCTGTGGCGGTTGACTGTCAAATTGGTGCAGCTTCGGTGCGGGAGATCGATCGCCTGAATATTTTGCAAGCTTCTTTGTTGGCAATGAAGCGCGCGATTTTGAAGTTAAATGTTCAGCCTGATTTGTGTTTGGTAGACGGCAATCAAAGAATACCCAATTTGTCGATCGAACAAGTGACGATGATTAAGGGTGATTCGCGATCGATTCAGATTGCCGCCGCCAGCATTGTCGCCAAAGTTTGGCGCGATGAATTAATCCTGCGGATGGCCCTCAAGTATCCCGAATATGACTTGACAAACAACAAAGGATATGGTACCAAAAAACATAAATTAGCTTTAGAACGTTGCGGTGCGTCTGTCTTTCATCGGGTGTCATTTAGTCCTTGCCGAAAATCTTAAAATTCACAAGTCGTAGGGTGCGTCGCCATGAAAAATTCCCAAATAAATATCGACAATCTGATAGCGACGCACCTGACAAACAGGGTTGAGTCTATTGTAGTAGGGTGCGTCAGGTTAGAATGTTTTGACTACCGACTCAAAAAACACCCCCTGACACACACTACGGTTAGTTACTAAAATTTAAAATCTATAATCTATAATCTAAAACCTAAAATCTCATGGCTGACACTTCACTAACAATTCCCGGATATCGCATCCTCGATCGCATTTACAACGGCTCTAAAACCCAGGTTTATCGAGGGCTTTCGGCAGACCAAAAACCCGTCGCAATCAAAATCCTGGAAAGTGAATATCCTACTTTCAACGAACTCATACAGTTTCGCAATCAGTACACCATTACCAAAAATCTCGACATAACAGGAATAATCAAACCCCTGGCACTCTCCAACTACCGCAACGGTTTTGCTTTAGTAATGGAAGATTTTGGCGGCATCTCTATTTCAGAATATACCGCCCTTCACCAACTCAGTACCGCCGATTTTTTATCGATAGCAATTCAAACAGTTCAAGTCTTAGAAGGACTTTATCACGCTAGAATTATTCACAAAGATATCAAACCTCAGAATATTCTAATTAATCCCAACACCCTAGAAGTCAAAATCATCGACTTCAGTATCTCTTCCCTTTTACCCCGAGAAAATCAAGAAATTAAAAGCCCTAACGTTCTCGAAGGGACGCTAAATTATATGTCTCCCGAACAAACGGGTAGAATGAATCGAGGTATCGACTACCGCACCGATTTCTACTCGCTGGGAGTCACATTTTACGAACTGCTAACAGGACAATTACCCTTCAAATGTAACGACGCGATGGAGTTAGTTCACTCGCATCTTGCCAAGACTCCAACTCCCCCAATCGAAATCATCCCAAGCATCCCCGCAATCCTGAATGACATCATCCTGAAATTGATGGCAAAAAACCCAGAAGCACGCTATCAAAGTGCTTTCGGACTCAGATATGACCTAGAAACCTGTTACCAGCAGTGGCAAGCAACAGGCCAAATTAACCAGTTTACCTTAGCAAGTAGAGATATTTGCGATCGCTTCGCCATACCCGAAAAACTCTACGGCAGAGAAACCGAAGTTAACACATTATTAGCAGCATTCGATCGCGTCAGCCAAGGCAATACCGAAATCATGCTAGTAGCCGGCTTTTCCGGCATTGGCAAAACCGCCGCCGTCAACGAAGTACACAAACCCATCGTCCGCCAGCGGGGCTACTTCATCAAAGGGAAATTTGACCAATTCAAGCGCGATATCCCCTTTTGGGCCTGGGTGCAAGGCTTCCAGAATTTGATGCGGCAACTCCTCACAGAAACCAGCACTAAAGTGCAGCAATGGCAAGCCAAAATCTTAAAAGTTTTGGGTGAAAATGCCCAGGTAATTATCGATGTCATCCCTGAATTAGAACACCTGATCGGCAAGCAGCCAAAAATCCAAGAACTAGAGGGAAGTGCGGCTCAAAATCGCTTTAATTTACTCTTTGGTAAATTTATCGGACTATTCGCTACCAAAGAGCATCCTTTAGTCATTTTCTTGGATGATTTGCAGTGGGCTGATTCTGCTTCCCTGAAGCTAATGCAGTTGCTAGTAAGTGAGACGGATACCCGCTATTTACTGTTAATCGGAGCCTATCGGGATAACGAAGTTTTCGGTGCCCATCCGCTAATTTTGACCTTGGACGAGATCCGCAAAAACTCATTACCAGTCAATCAAATTACCTTAGCGCCCTTAGATAAACCAGCCCTAAATCGGTTGATTGCCGATAGCCTAATTTGTCCTTTAGAACGAGCAACTCCTTTAACAGAACTCGTATTCAGCAAAACTCAAGGCAATCCTTTCTTCGCTACGCAATTCCTCAAATTCCTCCAGATAGATGGGTTGATTTCTTTTGACGTTAGTTCAGCGTCTTGGCAGTGCGATATTGCCCGAGTGACCGCCCTTGCTTTGACTGACGATGTAGTCGAGTTTATGGCGCTCAAGTTGCAAAAGCTGCCTGCAAATACCCAGGATGTTTTGAAACTAGCTGCTTGTATCGGCAACCAATTTGACTTGGCAACCTTGGCAGTTGTCCGTGAAAAATCCCAGGTGGAAACGGCAGATGAATTGTGGAAAGCGCTGCAAGAGGGGTTAGTGATTCCCATCAGCGAAGTTTACAAGTTTTTTCAAGATTCGGAATCCTCAGAGGTGGCACAAACATCTGATTTATCGGTTCCCTATAAATTTTTACACGATCGCGTCCAGCAAGCAGCATATTCTTTAATTCCGGAATCTCAAAAACAATCGACTCACCTCAAAATAGGGCAACTGTTGCTGAGGAAGGGCGGACACGGAGGCGATGCCCCTACCGCAGAACAAACAGAAGATAAAATTTTTGATATTGTCAACCATTTGAACATGGGCAAGGAGTTAATTATTGCTCAAACTGAGCGAGATGAATTAGCTCAATTGAATTTAATCGCTGGACGTAGAGCGAAAAGTTCCATAGCCTATGGTGCTGCGAAAAGATATTTAACTACGGGACTGGAATTGTTAGCACTAGATCCTTGGCAGAATCAGTATAGCCTATCATTGGCTTTGTACTCGGAAGCAGCAGAGGTGGGTTATCTCAATGGTGAGTTTGAGCAGATGGATAAATTCGCTAATATTGTTCTGCAAGAAGCGATTTCGATTCTGGACAAAGTGAAAGCCTATGATGCAAAAATTCAAGCGTCTGCCTCCCAGGGTAAACTCACAGAAGCTATTAACATTGGGCTGCAAGTCCTCAAGCAGTTGGGAGTAATTTTACCAGAATCGCCCAGCCAGTCGGATATTCAACAAGGACTAGAAGAAACTGCTTTGCTCTGTGCTGAACACGAAGTCGAAGCCTTAATTAACCTGCCAGAAATGACTGAACCAGAACCGTTAGCAGTCATGTACATCTTATCAAGTATTGCTCCTGCTGCTTATGTTGCTGTACCAACAGTGATGTTACTCATTGGGTGCAAAATGGTTAATTTGTCACTCAAATATGGCAAGGCCACCTGGTCGTCATTTGGTTATTCTATTTACGGATTAATCCTCTGTGGAGTAGTCCAAGACATAGAAATGGGTTATCAATTTGGTTACTTAGCTGCAAAATTGGCTGAGCGGTTCAATGTTCAGAAAGTCAAGGCTAAGGTATTCAATGTCTGGGGTTCTTTGATCGTACACTGGAAAAAACATCTCAGAGAAGCACTACCCATTTTGATTGAGGGATATCAAAGTGCAGTGGAAAGTGGAGACTTTGAAATGGCTGGTCATTGTGCATTTCATATATGCGATGTCTCATGTTTTTTGGGTCAAGAGCTTACGGAGGCAGAACAAAAGATATCAACATACAGTAAGGCTATTAGTAAAATTAGACAAGAAGTTTTATTGACTTGGATTGCATTAGTTCGGCAAGTAGTCCTGAATTTTTCAGGTAATAATGAAAATCCCACTTGTTTAATTGGTGAGGTATACAATGAAGAGGAAGCACTAACAACTGCTATTAGAGCAAATGATGGCTGTCAAATTCATCAATTATACCTCTATAAACTGATTTTAAATTTCGTGTTTAGCCAACATCATGAAGCCATTAAAAATGCTGTTTTAGCCGAAAAATATCTAGGCAGCGTGACAGCACTGATCTGCGTTCCTCTATTCCATTTTTATGATTCTCTGGCACATTTAGCTGTATTTGCTGAGGCTTCAAGTTCAGAACAAGAGGTTATACTCAATCGGGTTAAAAATAACCAAGGAAAAATGCAAAAGTGGGCGCATCATGCTCCGATGAATCATTTACATAAATTCTATCTAGTAGAAGCCGAACGGCATGGGGTGCTAGGAGAAAGACTGGAGGCAGTCGAAATGTACGATCGCGCAATTGCACTAGCGCAACAAAACGAGTACATTAATGATGAAGCCCTCGCCCACGAACTCGCGGCTAAATTCTACCTAAGCTGGGGTAAAGAAAAAATTGCCCGAATCTATTTAACTGATGCTTACTATGCTTACGCACGCTGGGGCGCTAAGGCAAAAGTTGAGGATTTAGAAAAATGCTACCCGCAATTACTCGCCCCAATTATAAACAGTAAAACCAGCTTGCAGACAGGTCGAATACTTTCCCCGACGACGGATATCACCCTCTCAATGACTAGCAGTTTTGAAATGTCAGGATTTCTAGACTTGGCAACAGTTATCAAAGCATCTCAAGCTCTTTCAGGGGAAATTGAGCTTGACAAATTGCTCTCAACTTTGATGCAAACGGCAATTGAAAATGCTGGGGCTTCCAAAGGCGCTTTGATTTTGTACCGAGGAGGCAACTTAATAGTCGAAGTTGTGGGAACTAGCGACACTTCAGAAAACATAGTCCTCCAATCCATCCCCCTGGAAAGTAGCAGAAAAATTCCCATAAGTCTGATTAACTACGCAGCCAGAACTGAAGAACTTTTGCTCTACAACAATGTACCGAAACAAAGCCAAAACATCAACGATTCTTATATAATTGAACACCAACCCAAGTCAGTTCTGTGCCTGCCAATCCAACACCAAGGCAAAATTATTGCCATTCTCTACCTCGAAAATAGTCTGACAACAAACGCTTTTACTCCCGATAGATTAGCAGTTTTAAACATCTTGTCTTCTCAGGCGGCGATCTCGATAGAAAATGCCCAACTATATGGGAATTTAGAAGCCCAAGTCGCAGAACGCACCCAAGAATTATCACAAGCTTTAAGCTATCTCGAAGCTACCCAAGAAGAACTGATTCAATCTGAAAAAATGGCAGCTTTAGGACAACTGGTTGCCGGAGTTGCTCACGAAGTTAACACTCCTCTGGGCGCGATTCGCTCCTCTGCTGGTAATGTTTCTAAGTTCTTAAATCAAACTCTAGAACAGTTGCCGGAACTTTTTCAATCTCTCTCGACAGAAGAAGCAGATAATTTCTTGAATTTACTCAAGCGTTCTCTCGAAAAAGAAACAAGCTTATCAACGAAAGAGGAACGAAAATTGAAGAGAGCTTTAAGAGGCAAACTGGAAGAATTAGGAATAGTAGATCCAGATACCGCAGCCGATCGCCTAGTGATGATGGGAGTGTATGATGAAATTGACAGCTTTGTGCCGCTGCTGCAAAAATCCGATAACTTGCAAGTCCTAGAAATCGCCTACAAACTTTCTGAATTAAAAAGAGGCCTCGCCACGATCGACACAGCCACAGACAGAGCATCAAAAGTCGTGTTTGCCTTAAAAACCTATGCCCGTTACGAACAGTCGGGGGAAAAGACAGCAGCCAGCATTACAGAAGGTATTGAAACAATCTTAACTCTTTATCAAAACCAACTCAAACAAGGAGTTGAAGTAGTAAGAAACTATGCCGAAATCCCGCCGATCCTGTGCTATCCAGACGAACTAAATCAAGTGTGGACAAATCTGGTTCATAATGCTTTGCAAGCAATGGATTATAGAGGCACTCTCACAATTGATTTTGCCCAACAAGACGGGCTGGCGAAGATTGGTGTCACCGACAGCGGTAAGGGTATACCAGAAGAGATTAAATCTAAAATATTTGAGCCTTTTTTTACTACTAAGCCTGCGGGAGAAGGTAGCGGATTGGGGCTAGATATTGTGAAGAAGATTGTGCAAAAACATCAGGGAAAAATAGAAGTGGAATCGATTCCCGGTCAAACTACATTTAATGTTTTTCTGCCAATGAGCGGCGCAGGAGTCGATTAGGACGATTGGGAAAGTTTGATAGCGGTTGTGCGATCGCCTATAATATTACTTCATTATTGGGATCGACCCGGAAATGGGCGATCGAGCCCGAATACTTGCATTATATGGATTATACTGAGCTAAAGCTGTGGGTAAATCCCTTGTTTAATAGCATCTGATTGTGCCACGGGCGATCGACCTAACTTGCTTTATTTTAAAATGCGATCGGGTATCCTGAGCCAGTTTACTAATTTTCCGGCTAATTATTAATCATCAGCGAGGAATAATCAGTGTCTAAAGCAGTTATTTTGTGTGTTGATGACGAAAGAATGGTGTTGGACAGTCTGCGGACACAGCTATCATCATCATTTGGGAATAATTATATCTATGAAGCCGCCGAGGATGCTGATGAAGCTTTAGATTTAATTCAAGAATTAAGCGAAGACAATGTGAGTATTGTTGTGATTATCTCTGATTGGTTAATGCCCGGTATGAAGGGAGACGAATTATTGATTCGCATTCACGAGCAATTCCCTAAAGTTGTTAAAATTATGCTCACAGGTCAAGCTGACGAAGAAGCTATTAGCCGAGCTGAAAAGTTCGCAAATCTCCACTGCTGTTTGTCTAAACCTTGGTCGGAAGCCGAATTAATCGAAACTATTAAATCAGGCTTGTCTCTATTATGAAACAACAGGTAATTATTTGTGTAGATGATGACAACACTGTACTCAAGAGCCTCAAAGTAGAACTTCAAGAAGCTGTTGGCAATGCTTATCTGATCGAAATTGCCGAGAGTGGGGAGGAAGCATTAGAGTTGCTTGAAGAACTATTGTCAGATGGGTATGAAGTACCGTTAATTATTTCAGATCATATCATGCCTGACATGAAGGGCGATGAATTATTAAAAAAAGTCCATATACTCTCGCCCAAAACTATCAAAATCATGCTGACTGGGCAAGCAGATGTTGAAGCTGTGGGAAATGCTATAAAAACTGCAAATTTATATCGTTATATAGCCAAACCATGGCAACAAGAAGACTTGAGTTTGACCGTAAAAGAAGCGGTAAACAGTTATAGTCAAAATCAACTGCTGGCAGCACAAAATGCCCAGCTTCAGCAAATGAATCAGGAATTGGCGGATTTAAACCGCGAGCAAGGTTTACTGATTGCGCTACTCCACGAAAATGAAAATCGCTTGACGCAGTTTTTAGAAGCAATGCCGATTGGGGTGGGAGTGTTGGACTCAGATGGCAAGATTTTCTATTTCAATCAGAATGCCAAAAACATATTTGGTAAAGGAGTTGTGCCGGATACGGGTACGGAACAATTGTCCGAGGTTTATCAAACTTATAAAGCTGGTACTAATCAAGAATATCCTCCCGAAAATTTACCGATTGTGCGGGCATTGAAGGGAGAAAATGCCATGGCTGAAGATATAGAAGTACACAAAGGTGATAAAATTATTCCCTTAGAAATTTCGGCAACTCCTATTTACGATACCAACGCCAAAGTCACTTATGCTATTAATACTATTTTAGATATTACCGATCGCAAAAAAGCTGAAACAGAGCGACAAAATTTAATTACAGAACTCTTTCAAGCCAATAGTAATTTGGAGCTTGCACTTGAGACAGAATTGAAAATCGCTAATGCGACAAGTCGCTTTGTACCGAATCAGTTTTTAGCTTTTTTGGGATGTGACAGTATTGTTGATGTTAAATTGGGAGAGGCAGTGGAGTTAGAGATGTCAATTTTATTTTCTGATATCCGCGATTTCACAACTATGTCGGAAGAGATGACACCGCAAGAAACTTTCACATTTATAAATTCTTATTTGAGGCGAATGGAACCGCTGATTGTCGAACATCAGGGGTTTATTGATAAATATATTGGCGATGCAATTATGGCTTTGTTTAGCGAGGGCGCCGACAATGCTGTGAAAGCGGGAATTGCGATGCTGCATACTCTTGTTGAATACAATCAACACCGGACTTCTTTGGGCTATGTGCCGATTCAGATTGGAGTGGGAATTAATACTGGTTCTTTGATGCTAGGTACTGTTGGCGGCAGCAATCGGATGGATGGTACTGTGATTGGCGATGCGGTTAATTTGGCTGCTAGAATTGAAAGTTTGACGAAGAATTATGGGGTGTCGCTGTTAATTACTCAACATACTTTCGATCGGTTGACAAATCCTGCTGATTATGCAGTTCGGGTAATTGATAGGGTTCAGGTTAAGGGGAAGTCTGAATGGGTAATTGTTTATGAGGTTTTTGATGCGGATTTGCCGGAAGTAAAGGCGGGGAAGTTGGCTACTTTGCAAGTGTTTGCTCAGGCTTTGTCTTTGTACAATATTTATAATTTTAGCGAAGCTGCGGCTCTTTTTGCGGATTGTTTGGGTCAAAACCCGGGGGATAGGGTGGCTCAAATTTATTTGGATAGATGTCAGTTGACAGTTGATAGTTGACAGTTGATAGTTGACAGTTGTTAGTTGACAGTTGGTAGTTGGCAGTTGTCAGTTGGCATTTGGCATTTGACAGTTGACAGTTGACAGTTGACAGTTGGTAATTTTTAGTAATGACTAATGACTAATGACTACTGATACCATGCGTGACAAATTGTTGCTACCATTATTAAGCGTATATAAATTATCTGTCACAATCATAAATTGCCGGATACGGCAGTGCCGTGTCGCTACTGGTAAAAACCTCTAATTTCTTTTTTGTAGGAATGTTTTTTCACGCTTGGTATGACTACTGATACCTATTTCAAAAATTATTGCTACAACACTTGCATTTGAGTTTGTTTAGTCAAATATTGTCGTGCTGGTGCGTCGCTCGATCGATTTTCTGTCTTTTTTTTGGTACGATCGATGGCGACACACCCTACGAATATTGTTGCATTGATTTTTCACGCTTGGTATGACAACTGTCAACTGACAACTGACTACTGACAACTGACTACTGACTACTGTCAACTGTCAACCCCTCGACTCCGCGGGCGGGCTCTTCTGTCAACTGTCAACTGACTAATTTGCTCGATCGGCATTTCGATGATAAACTCGGCTCCTTGGCCTGGTGCAGACACGCAACTGAGCATCCCGCTGTGCTCTTGGAGGACTTTGTAGGAAATTGACAGGCCCAAACCGGTACCTTTGCCGGCGGGTTTGGTGGTAAAAAATGCCTCGAATAATTGCTGGCAAACTTCTTGGGGCATACCGGGGCCGTTGTCAGAAATCCGAATTACAGCATTGGAGTTTTGGACTTCCGTCTTAATTTTAATCTTGCTGCGGTTAGTTTTGGCTTCGGCAACCGATCGCCCTGCGTTGTATTCCTCGATCGCGTCGATCGCATTTCCGATCAAATTCATAAATACCTGATTGATTTTACCAGAATAACACTCAACTAAAGGCAAGCTGCCATATTCTTTAATTACCGCAATTTCCGGATAGTTGCCGCGCGCCCTCAATCGGCTTTGCAGGATTAGGAGGGTTCCTTCAATGCCTTCGTGTAGATTTACCTTGGTCATTTGAGAATCGTCTTTGCGAGAGAAATTTCTGAGCGATCGCACAATTTCCCGAATGCGATCGGCGCCCACCTGCATCGAAGAGATTGCTTTTGGCAAATCTTCTAACAAAAATTCTAGCTCGATATCCTCCATTTGCTTTTGAATTGATGCCGGGGGCTGCGGGCAGTTTTTCTGGTACATTTCGATCAAATGCAGCAAATCTTCCGTATAATGGCCGACGTGGACGAGATTGCCGCAGACGCTGCTAACGGGATTGTTAATTTCGTGAGCTACACCGGCTACCATTTGACCTAGGGTAGACATTTTTTCGGTGTGAATTAATACTGCTTGAGTTTGCTGCAATTCCTCCAAAGTATGTTCGAGCTGAATTTTTTGTTGGGTTAACTCGGCTTGCGATCGCACCAAAGCTTCTTCGCTGCGTTTTTGTTCGGAAATATCAGTAATCAAACCTTCCAAGGCGAGCAATTCTCCCGAGTCCGAATACACTCCCAAACCTTGCTCCCAAACCCATTTTAATTCGCCGTTTTTACAAGTAATGCGGTAATTTAGCTGATAGGGTTGATTTTCTTGTAAGGCAATTTCTACGGCATTGCAGAAGATTTCGCGATCGTCCGGGTGAGTCAATTCTGAGAGAGAAACTTGGCCGGTGCCGATAAATTCTTCGGGAGAATAGCCGGATAACTGATAGCAACCTTCGCTGACAAACTCCATACTGCGATCGGCATCGTTGCGAAAACGGTAGGCCATCCCGGGCAAATTGCTCATCAGCGTGGATAAGGCGCGCTGGCTTTCCCGCAGGGCTTCTTCTGCGTGTTTGCGATCGGTAATATCCGTCATCACCGTCAGCATACAGAGTTCGCCCTCCAAATTAATCAACTCCGCTGACAGCAAACACACCACCGCCGATCCCGACTTCATCATAAACTCGCATTCCTGATTGCGAACCACACCTTTTTCGTGCAAACTTTGTCTAAAATCTACTCTGTCTTGCGGCCTTGTCCAAATATTTAATTCAGGTACCGTATGACCGAATATTTCTTCCCTCAAGTAACCGAGAGTTGACAAAAAACTGTCGTTCGCCTCCAGAAATCGCCCCTCAGCAAAAGTAGTAATAGTCATCGGATCGGGACTCGAACGAAAAGCCTTAGAAAACTTTTCCTCCGACAAACTCAACTGTTTTATAGCGTCTTCCAACTGACTTGTCCGCTCTTTCACCCGGTATTCCAACACCTCGTTAGCCTGCTTCAGAGCCACCTGAGCCTGCACGCGATCGGTGATATCGCGCACCACAGCTTGCAGACCCATTTTGCCGCCGATATCCATAGAAGTTAGCAGCACTTCCGCCGGAAACTCGGAACCATCCAAACGGCAGTGCCGCCAGTCAAAACGGCAATTTCCAGTTTCCAGAGCCGTATTAATCCACTGTTGAGACAGACTCATAGAATCTTGTCCATCCGGTTGCATCAGCGGGCTAAATTGTGAAGGATGCTTGCCACAAAACTCCGATTCTGTGCTGCATCCAAATAACTTTAAAGTAGCCGGATTGCAATCCAAAAAACCCTCTTCGTCTAGCAGCATTACGGCATCTGTCGTCGATTCGTACAAAGTGCGAAACTTCTTTTCCGATGCTTGCAAAGAAGCAATCAACTGCATCCTTTCCTCTCCCGCCTGCTTTTGCTGAGTAATGTCCTGCATTACTTGAGAAAAGCCCTGCAACTCTCCGCTTTCATCCCGCAAAGGAGTAACAATAATTTTCGCCCAGAATCGTGAGCCATCTTGACGAAACCGCCAGCCTTCACTTTGATATCTACCTGCTGCGGTAGCTGTAGCTAATTTTTCTTGCGGCAGATTATTTGCAATATCTTCAGCCGTATAAAAGCACTCCGAGTTTTTGCTAATTATTTCGCTGGCTTCATACCCCAAAATCCTTTTAGCCCCAGAATTCCAGCTCGCTACATATCCCTTAGTATCTAACATGAATATTGCATAATCTTTGACGCCTTCAATGACCATCCGCAGCCGTTCTTCACTTTCTCGCATTGCAGATTCAGCATTTTTGCGCTGAGTAATATCTTCCACAAAACCTTCGTAGTAAAGCAATTTTTCGCCTTCATCGCAGACAGCTCGGGCATTTTCCACAATCCAAATTACTGTGCCATCTCGGCGATAAATCTGCGATTCAAAATCCGACACGACGCCTTGTGCTTGCAAAGCAGAAATAAACTGAGCGCGCCGATCGCGATTAACGTAAAGCTGATCGCTGATATCAGTCAGACTGTCCATCAATTCGGCGGCGGAATTATATCCGTAGATGCGAGCCAAAGCTGGGTTAGCACTCAGGTAGCGACCGTCTTTGGTTGTCTGGAAAATGCCAGACACAGCATTTTCAAACATACTGTAATATTTTGCTTCCATCTGGTGCAGTGCCTCCTCGATATTCTGACAATCGATCGCTTTGTTTTCCAATTTACACTCGATCGTTTTATTTTCTAATTTTTGGTGTCTCACTTTTGAATACCCTGCTGTATTTTTGTGTAAAATTAATTTTTTTTGCTATAGTTAGTAGCACAGATGCTGTGTCCCCTATCAATTAACCGCCCGGTCGTGGATTTTTTTCGATGATTCCTCTATTGCTGGCAACACATACCAGAAGCTACTCCAGCAGTTTCCTTACAGAATACCTATGTTTGATGCGATCTAGAACTGTTAGAGTTGGAGATTCCAGGGAAACTGCTGTTTTTATTAACTTCATCTATTGCGCCGTTAGTTGTTAGGAGAGTTGTGACAGGTTAACCAGTCCGGTCTTTTTTTTATACAAATGAGTGTCAAAATTGGATTGGCCAACCTATATCCTAAAAGTTACCGTCGTTTGAGGCAAACCCGACCGTTAAAAGCTCCCTCAATATATTAGCAATTACATACCCTGAAATTAGTTAGCTGCCAGTCTGTGGCTTCTGTTTCGGCAGTAGCTTCTACCGCTGCCGTTTGGACTGCCTCGCGCGAGGCTAACTCCCTGCAAGTAATCCGCCAGTCGCTCTCAATGCTTGCCGTTGCACTGGCCCGTTGAAATTGATTTGGAGACGGCAGATAGTATGGCTGACGGTCGATCGCTCTTGACAAGGCGGCCACCATATCTAAAAGTGTCACAATCCGGGGGACGATTGTTGTATCAAAAAGTTCATATTCGGATACTGCGGGCGGATAAATTCTGTAGCGATGCTGTCATTTGGGCAAAAATCTGGGTTCCGGCGCGCCAAATGTCCCCAGCAAGTCTGGTAAAATCCCGATCGACTCTCAGTTTCCCCGGACATCAAAAAATCCCACCCCAGCCCAAAAATATTCTCCCTACATGACTGATTCTCCTGTACTTACAACACCAGACATATCCGCAGCTTCAACTTTGACAGCCGATTCTCCCCTGTGGCCAGCCCTGCTGCAACAACTGTTAGATAGAGAATCTCTCGCGCGCGCCCAAGCCGCCGACTTGATGCAGGGATGGCTCGCAGAAGCCATACCCCCCGTGCTTTCCGGCGCAATTTTAGCAGCCCTCCAAGCCAAAGGAATCTCGGCAGCAGAATTAGCAGGAATGGCTCAGGTATTGCAGTCTCAGTCTTTGACGGGCGAGTCGGATAGCGTTTTCGACGATCGCCAATCTCCCATCTCCCGTCTCAAATTAATCGATACTTGCGGCACCGGCGGAGACGGCGCCTCAACGTTCAACATCTCAACGGCTGTCGCCTTTGTAGCCGCCGCCGGCCAAGTTCGAGTCGCCAAACACGGAAATCGATCGGCATCCAGCAAAGTCGGTTCTGCTGACGTGTTAGAAGCACTCGGAGTCAACCTCGGCGCCGATGCGGCCAAGGTAAAAGCTGCCGTAGACGAAGTAGGCATCACCTTTTTATTTGCCCCTGGGTGGCATCCCGCCCTTAAGGCTGTAGCGTCGCTGCGGCGGACATTGAAGGTGCGGACTGTTTTTAACCTTTTAGGGCCGCTCGTCAATCCTATGCGCCCTACAGGGCAGGTAATCGGGGTGTTCGATCCTAGTCTGGTATCAACTATTGCCCAAGCTTTGGGCGAGTTGGGGACGGAGTTGGCGATCGTTGTTCACGGCCGAGAAAAGTTGGATGAGGCGGGTTTGGGTGATGTAACTGATTTGGCGGTGTTGTCGGGCGGCGAAGTTGAAATGACGAGTTTACACCCGGAACAGGTAGGATTGACGCCAAGTGCGATCGGCTCATTGAAAGGCGGAAATGTTGAGGAAAACGCCGAGATTTTGCGGAACGTTTTGCAAGGCAAAGGTACAGCAGCACAAATGGATGTTGTAGCTTTAAATGCGTCTTTGGCTTTTCAGGTGGGAGGTGTAATTCCCATGGGTTCCCACGCCGCAGGAGTTTCTCTGGCTAAGGACATTTTATCGAGCGGCGAATCTTGGTTGAAGTTGCAGCAGTTAGTGGAGTTTTTGCGGTAAATGAAGAAGTTCCGCAACGTATAGATGTGCGGGTTACATCGGGAGCATCTCTTTTTTGCAAAAAGGATGTTTCTTTACAGTGCTGTCCCCGCTCGCGTGCTGTATAGAACCCATTTGACATCTTTTATAAAATCCTTACAGAGTAACCATTTTAGCCTAAATCTAGGATTCTACTGATTCTGCACAGATCGCGAGCGGGGACACTCGCACTAGGTTCTATAGAACTCATTTGACATCTTTGAGTTTTTGGGTTGGGTGACGAGAAATACCGAGAGAAACCCGGTTTCTGAGATTTACGCCCGGGGCAAGAAACCGGGTTTCTACGAGTTTTTGGGTTGGATGACGAGAAATACTCCTAGAAACCCGGTTTCTGAGATTTACGCAGAATAAATCTCAAATGGGTTCTATACAGATCGCGAGCGGGGACAGCACTACAAAAGCTTGCTTCTTCCCTCTTCCTTCTTCCGTCTTCCTGATGACTAGCCCTCGGCTTGCTTCGGCGAGAGATCTTCGGACAAGATGCTCCGGCCAAGTCGAGAGCGGGTAAATTGACCAATGACCAATGACCAATGACCAATGACCAATGACCAATGACCAATGACCAATGACCAATGACCAATGACCAATGACCAATGACCACCCTTCGGCTTCGCTCTTCGGGCGAGATGACCAATGACCAATGACTTCACGATCGCGATCGAAACTCAATCACATCTTGCTTAATAGTCACATCTTTATTACCAAAAAAGTCGTGACCGAGCAGCCCGATTTCTAGTGCTGGCGAGATTGGTACAACGATATCTTTAATCGCCAAACCGCCAGCTTCGATTGAAGTAACACTACCCAGAGAAAAAGTAGCCTCTCCGTTGGGAGTTTTTGCTTGCACGGTTCCTTTCGGAACTATCCCCAAAGCGGTAGCCATTGCTGGGGTAATTACTGTGCGGCTGGCTCCAGAATCTACCATCATCTCGAACTTTTGCTTGCCATTAAAGGTGACTTCGATGACTGGGATATTAGCTTCTCGGCGTTTAATTTTGACCAGAAACACTCCCGACTTAGTATCAGCCTTAGTGTCAGACTTACTATCAGATTTAGTATCAGGCGAAGCAGCGGGAGTCGATTGTTGGGGGACAAAACCGCATACCGATCGGCTCAAGCTGACAGTTTGGCCGCTAGAGTTCCGCATGAAGCATCCCTCGCTCTCTTGAGCGGTCGCTCGCGAGGAGTTGACTGCGCTGTAAACTAACATTGAACTGCTCAGAGAAATAACGGCTGTTAAAGCCAGTACAGGTTTCCGCAGGTTTTGAGGGTTCAGCAGAGGTTTGATTGAGTTTGATGGTAAAGGCAAGGGAGATTGGCTGGTCATGGTTTGATAAAACGGTTTAGGTCGATCGTAACAACGACAACTGCCTTTTGGAATAGATAATCCTGGACTCGGACATCAACACATTCTGCCCTCGGCTTGCACAAATTAAAATAACTTCTGTATATTGCCGGCTAGCATCAAATCCCAGGCAGTGGTAAGAATTAAACCAAACGACTGTAATTTAAGGATGCCATGTCACTTTCAACTGCACAACCCGCCCTCCTAGTCTTGGCTGACGGTACTGCTTACCGCGGCTGGTCGTTTGGCGCTGACGCCACCGTCGTCGGTGAGGTCGTATTCAACACAGGAATGACCGGCTACCAAGAAGTTTTGACCGATCCGAGCTATTGCGGTCAAATTGTCACTTTTACTTATCCAGAATTGGGCAATACCGGGGTAAATCTTGAAGATGAAGAATCTGCACGGCCGCAAATTAAAGGTGCGATCGCCCGCAATGTATGCAGCCGACCCAGCAACTGGCGCTGTTCAAAATCCCTGCAAGACTACCTAAAACAGTACGACATCCCCGGCATTTACGGCCTTGACACCCGCGCCCTAACTCGCAAAATTCGCACCGTGGGAGCGATTAACGGCGGCATTTCGACCACAATTCTCGACCAGGCGGAGCTTTTGGAGCAAGTCCAAGACGCCCCCAGCATGGCGGGGCTGAATTTGGTGAAGGAAGTAACCACCCGCGAGGTTTACGAGTGGTCTGAAGCCACAGATGCAGTGTGGGAGTTCAGTCCGACTGTTAAGCCTGCTAACGGCAAAATGTGGACGGTGGTAGCGCTAGACTTTGGGATTAAGCGCAACATCCTGCGGCGTTTGGCGAGTTACGGCTGTCGGGTGATTGTTGTTCCTGCTGACACCTCAGCCGAAGCAATTCTCAAATACAACCCGGATGGTATTTTTCTGTCCAATGGCCCTGGAGATCCTTCGGCGGTAACGGAAGGGATCGCGACTGCGAAAGCTTTGTTGAAGTCGGACAAACCTGTGTTCGGTATCTGTATGGGACACCAGATTCTGGGCATTTCCTTGGGTGCGGAAACGTTTAAACTGAAGTTCGGCCACCGGGGATTGAATCATCCGGCCGGTTTAACTCAGCAGGTAGAAATTACTAGCCAAAATCACGGTTTTGCGATCGACCCTGACTCCCTAGTCCCAGAAGTAGAAATTACTCACCTCAACTTGAACGATCGCACCGTAGCCGGATTGAAGCACAAAACCTTGCCCCTGTTCTCAGTGCAGTACCACCCAGAATCCAGTCCCGGCCCCCACGACGCTGACTATTTGTTCGATCGATTCGTGCAGTCCATGCGAGACCATCAAAAAGTAAAAGCTTAGCCATTTCTGGGGAGTCATTGGTCATTAGTTATTAGTCAAGAGTCATTAGTCAAGAGTCATTAGTCAAGAGTCATTGGTCAAGAGTCATTGGTCAAGAGTCATTGGTCAAGAGTCAAGAGTCAAGAGTCAAGAGTCATTGGTCAAGAGTCAAGAGTCATTGGTCAAGAGTCAAGAGTCATTGGTCAAGAGTCATTAGACTGGAATTGGCTTACTCAGTCCTTTTAATCAAATTTTCCAGGAGGCGGGACGGCTAACCCTCTAATCCCTACAAGAAAAAATCATTTTTGTGGGATCGACCCTCCTGGCCCGTCACAGCTATTTTTGCAATTGCTTACCGCTCTGAGGGTGTTTATGTAGATGGCTTCTGACTAAATCAATAGTCCGGACAGTTTTTTGGATAGCGACTAAAACCCGCATTCTACCGTTAATATTTCACAGATCGCGGAACCCGGAACCCTTATTCTACCGTTGGTGATTCAAAACAGTCCGGACTATTAACTAATGACTAACGACTCATGACTAATCACAAAAAAAATGACTGATGACCAAAAAACTGTAGACAAAAAACCAAAAAACTCATATAATGAAGCCTCGACTTTAAGCCATATCTAGCTAGGAGGGTGTCATTCCTGAGTCATTGACCCTGACCGTTAGCCTCAGAGGCACTCGCGAAGTCAAGAATAACCATCAGTTATTTCGCTTGACTGGCCTGCTGGACGCTTTTTCTGAGGCCACTTTTCGGAAGGTACTGAGCAAATGTATTGACGAGGGCCCAAAACACGTAATTTTGGACTTGTCTCAGATAGACTTTGTGGATAGTTCGGGCTTGGGTGCACTTGTGCAACTTGTCAAGAAAGCCCAAACCTTGGAAGGGACATTACAAATTGTCTCAAATCCCCGCGTAACTCAGACTGTTAAACTGGTTCGCTTAGAGAAATTTTTGTCTTTGCAGCCTTCGGTTGATGAGGCGGTTAAAAACGTCAAGGATGCTTGACGCCAAAGTGGTTTAATTCGCTATCCGGTTGTTAACGCTGGATAGCAAATTTTTATGGTTTGGCGACCCAAAAATAGCACTTTTCCCAGAACCTGCTCCCTACGGTGCTATTTTCCTCCATGCTTAGGTTTCCGGTGGAAGGGTAGTAAAATATGTGTGGCAAATACGCGGAAAAATGGTATAAGAATTAGGGAGCCAGCAGGTGTGAGCGATCGCCTTAACCAAGCAGTACAATCGCTATAATTGCTGAAGAGACTAAAGACGAAATAAGTAAGTGTAGAAAAACCAACAAGCTGTGCGTTCGTTTTATTTAAAAAAGTATGTCGCCGATCGCAGATGACGGACTCAAACTGAGTCTGACTGATATCAGTTTAAATCGAGTGCATCCTGCGAGGGCAACACCAGCAGAAATAGAAAGAATTTCGCCCGCAGCCTGGGCATATTTGGGAGATGCAGTCTACGAACTCTACATTCGGAGTTCGTATTTAATGCCCCCCAGAAGATTGCAAGCTTATCACGAATTGGTGGTAGGGCAAGTACGAGCCGAAACTCAAGCACGTCACTTGCGATCGCTCTCTCCTTACTTGAACAGTACAGAATTAGCCATTGTCAAGCGCGGCCGCAATGCCGTATCCGGCCGCTCCAAGCGAGCCGATCCAGAAATATACCAACAAGCCAGCAGCTTAGAAACTTTGATCGGATATTTGTACCTCACCGATCCCGAAAGATTGACCGAAATTCTGGGATTTTTAGAACTTGAGACTGAAAGTATTTAGCCGTTGAAAGTTGGAACGGCGAGGAATTAATTCATAATTCTGGTACGCCAACCTTACACAGCAAACAGCTCGCGAAGGCAAACAGGATTTATCAATTATTAATTAGCAAGTTTAGCACAGCAAAATCCTTGCTCCCAAACCAGCCAATCTAAAATCTCGATGCCCCAAGATTGCTCCCTCAAATCGAAAAATCGAAAAATGGCAAATCTTCAAGATCGATCGGTCAATCCAAAATCTCAAATCGAAAAATCAAAAATCGCTGTGACTGCGACAAAAAACCAATGAGAAAATTTACCAAACCCAACTCTTCGCGATCGAACTCCGACAGCAAGCCATTCCGCAGCGAAGGCCGCCGTCAAGACTCACAACCGTCCTCTGCCCGCTTTGAACGCAAGCCCCGTCCCGACACTCGGGGAGTAGACGCCCCTCAAAAGCGATCGACTTTCTCCCCCCAATCCCGAGAAATGCCCGTGCGATCGATTTACAAACGGAATGTCGATGGCGACAGCCAACCATCCATACGCAGACATTTCAAAGACAGAGACGCAGACAGCAGCCCGCAGGAATCCCGCAACAATTTCCGAGACAGAGACAGAGATAGCAGCCCGCAGCCAGCCCGCAACAATTTCCGAGACAGAGACAGAGATAGCAGCCCGCAGCCAGCCCGCAACAATTTCCGAGACAGAGACAGAGACGGATACAGCAGCCCGCAGCCAGCCCGCAACAATTTCCGAGACAGAGACGGAGACGGATACAGCAGCCCACGGCCAGCCCGCAACAATTTCCGAGACAGAGACGGCAGCCCGCAGCCAGCCCGCAACAATTTCCGAGACAGAAACAGAGACAGCAGCCCGCAGGAATCCCGCGGCAATTTTTACAAAGACAGAGACAAAAACAGAGACAGAGACAGCAGCCCGACGGAATTCCGGGGAAATCATTTCCGAGACAGAGACAAAGACAGAGACACTCGCCCGGTTGACACTGCCTCAAATACCGTCGTGCAGCCAGACGCAGACACAGACGACATGATTTACGGGCGCCATGCGGTGCAAGCAGCCTTAGAAACAAACCAAGTTCTGAACCGCATTTGGGTTGTCCCGCACCTACGCTACGATCCTCGCTTTCACAGCTTGCTAACCGAAGCCAAGGCCAACGGCAGCATCATCGACGAAGTTGACGATTTGCGCCTCGACTACATCACCCGCAAGGCAAACCACCAAGGCGTAGCAGCCCAAGTATCAGCCTACGAATACCTCGATTTGAGCGAACTGATCGCACAGGCTAAGGCGGATTGTGCAGATCCCGTAATTGTGGTAGCAGAAGGACTCAACGACCCCCACAATCTAGGGGCGATTATTCGCACCGCAGAAGCATTGGGAGCTCAGGGCATGGTGATTCCGCAGCGGCGGGCCGTTGGCATTACCTCAGCCGTGAGAAAAGTTGCAGCCGGTGCATTGGAAAGCCTGCCAGTATCGAGGGTTGTCAATCTTAACCGGGCGCTGGAACAATTGAAAGAAGCTGGCTTCTGGATTTATGGCGCTGCTGCGGGCGTGGGTGACTCGGTAGAAACCATCAAGTTCTCCGGGCCCACTGTTTTAGTTGTCGGCGGTGAAGCTGATGGTTTGAGCCTTTTGATACAGCGCGGATGTGACGGATTAGTTTCAATTCCTTTGAGGGGAAAGACTCCTAGTTTGAATGTCTCGGTAGCAACGGGGATGGCTTTATACGAAATTTATCGCCAGCGCGGGCCCAAAAAATTTCACGTCCACGGATCGTGAAATTGGTTGAAAAAAACAGCACAACAGAGTAATTTATGTAAGTAGCTAAAGCGTTGCGATCGCTGTCTGTAGCTACTTACACTTTGCTAGCATAATGCCGATCAAATGTCAGCGGGAAAAACACCATGTATGGACTCAAATTAGAGGTAAAACTGAATAGATAACAGATCACTGTCACTAACCCCGGCCTAAAGGCACGGGGCTTGTCAGGACTCTAAGCCAATAGAGAAAAGCAAGCGCAAGTAGGACTAGACACTAGCTGAGAAGCTAATTTGAACGATCGGAAGGTGGCACTTCTGGCAACGTTAAGGACACCTCCCTAATCCCTAACCTCTTGGATCGTCAAAGTCGAAGGGAATTAAACAATTAGCCTTACCGGCAAACCAACCAAGATGCAATACGTTCCAGTAGTTGACTCAAGCCAGCGACCTTTGATGCCTACAACACCAATGCGGGCCCAAAGATGGATTGAATCTGGAAAAGCAACTCCATTCTTTCGTAAAGGAATCTTTTGCATTCGCTTAAACGTTGAGCCGTCTAATCGTCTAATGCAACCTGTAGCAGTTGGAATCGATCCGGGTTCCAAGCGCGAAGGGTACACTGTCAAATCCAAAGCTCACACCTATCTCAACCAGCAATTCCATGCGGTTGATTGGGTTAAGGATGCAGAGGAGGCGAGTACCAATGCCAGACGTGCCAGACGCAACCGCAAGACACCGTATCGAAAGAATCGCCAAAATCGCAAGCGCGGCGGGATTCCTCCGAGCACAAAAGCAAGATGGCAATTCAAGGTCAGAGTTGTTAAGGTCTTGGCCTCTATCTTCCCTGTTTCCCATATTGGGATTGAAGATATCAAAGCCACAACCAAGAAAGGTTGCAAGGCTTGGAATACATCTTTTTCACCCCTGGAAGTTGGAAAGCAGTGGTGCAACTGGGAATTAGAAAAAATTGCACCCGTGACCAAGTTCGACGGCTGGGAGAATACCTATCAAACCAGACAAGCGCTGGGACTGAAGAAGTCCAAGAAAAAACTATCTAACAGTTTTGACGCTCATTGCGTTGATTCGTGGGTTTTGGCTTATTTGCTAGTGGGCGGTGATTCTGGGCCAGACAATACAGCGGTAATGGAGTGCCAGCCGCTCCGCATTCACCGCAGACAACTTCATGTTTTCAATCCCGGCAAGAATGGATACCGCCGCCCTTATGGGGGTTCTATGTCGCAAGGGTTAAAGCGGGGCGGGATTGTCAAGCATCCCAAATACGGTAAATGCTGTTTGGAGGTGGTGAAGACCTTCAAAAGTCTCGCGTCAGCCTGCACAGTCTTGATACAGGCAAACGCCTAACTCAAGGTGCAAAGCCGGGAGATTGCAAATTCCTTGCCTACAACTCTTGGCGAACTGTAAAGCCGTCCTAGAAGGACGGGGTTTCACACCATTTTTTCTGATGATGAGAAACCACTTGTTTGGTTATTTCCAGTTTTTCAGCAGCTACAGCGATGCAAAAATAGGTGGATTTCGCCCAAAAATGCTAGTTGCATAGCCTGAATAAGTAAGGATAGCTGCTCGGTTTTCGTTAGTTAAACACAGGGGAAAGTTTAAGGGGCATTAGTCATTAATTTCTAACAGGAATTAGACCCGAATCTATTTAGATATTACCTTTAAATAGGTTGGATAAATTCTTAGTAGCATCGCAGCCGCGTCAATAAAAAAAGCGCGTTGCCCGCACCACCATGAAAACACCGCTAAATACATTAGAAAAGCCGATGAAAGAACTCTTGATTAGCTTGCTCAACTTTTTCGGATTGGCTTGGTGGGTTGAAGTTAAAACTTCAGCGCCACGGTGCATTTACTATTTTGGCCCCTTCTTGACTTCTCAAGATGCCGAAGGTGCAAAAGCAGGTTATGTAGAAGACATTGAAAATGAAGGTGCAGAAGGTCTTAGTGTTTCCATTCAGCGCTGCAAACCTATTGCTTTGACTGTTGCAGATGATTTGGGAAAGTTTGGTGAGGGAGGGTTGTTGCCTGTTTTGAGCGGTCAGTAGCAGGAGGAATTGTGAGTTTTGAGTTTTGAGTTGTAAATTCAAATCCGGTAATATCGGAATTATACGCTGCCAGCGAACCCCGATCGCTCTTGGGGACGATCGCACTGTTTAATTCGGATGCAAACGCAAACGAGATAAATTCAAAACTTTTGACTGTTTGGTGATTAATTTCTTCTAACAAGTTCAAAACTCAAGACTCGCAATTGCCCACTGCTTCGGGGAAATTCTCAATCCAACGATCGATATCTGCGATTACTTGCTCGGGAATTTCCCACGGAAACAAGTGGGCTGTATTGGGATAGCACTCCCACTGACTCTGCTGGAGGTGGCGGGCTGTTTCTAAACTGGATGCTGAGGTGATATGTCGATCGCCCTCTCCAGCCAATACCAAGCAGGGACATTGAATGTCAGCAAGTTGTGGCAACCGATCGTATCCTGCCCTGAGAGCCGTATTTAAGGCATTTGTAGCGGCGCTGGAAGTCTGGAGGTAGGCGGGAGTACCTGCCCGTGCTAAGTAGCGGTAAGGGGTCGCTGTATGCTGCTGGATCAAGTAACGAAAGAGCGATCGCCTGCCAAAAGTATCAATATTCCACTGCCAACCGGGTACAACCCAGTTGATAATTCCGGCTAAACCGGTGTAAAGATTATCTTGCCAAGAGATGGGCGGGTGACTGCCGCGCGGTTTGGCGGCGGAGGCTAGGACAATCAAACCGGTGACTCGCTGGGGATATTTCATCGCTAATTCTAGGGCTAAAATCCCTCCCAAAGACCAGCCGATGACTAAAGTGCGATCGACTCCCAATCGGTCTAAAAGTGCCTCTAAATCAAGCAAGTGGTCGGTCATTTCAAAGGAATTTGAGGTGCGGCTGTTGCCGTAGCCGCGCAAGTCTGGGGCGATCGTCCGAAACCGCTGTGATAGGTGTTCTGTGAAGACAGACATACAATCGCCGGAACCGGGATGGCCGTGCAAGCAGAGAATCGGAAATCCTTCTCCTTTGACGGAAGCGTGGAGTTTTGTGTGAGACATTTACTGATTGGGCGATCGAAGGACAATAAAGGTTTGTAGTGAGGACTTTAGTCCGCATCCATCCGAGGACTAAAGTCCTCACTACAAACCTACAATCATTTGAGCTAGTTATGTCAATCGCACTTTAAACCTGCCGCTGCCGCTGTCGGATACTTGACTGGCACAAAAGCGAGGCCGAACTGCTCTTTTGGACATTTTACAATATGCACCAAATCGCTAGGGGGATTTTTGCGATCGCCATTTTTGGGCGATTCAAACTGAATAGTTCCGGTTGCTCCGTAAGCGCTAAATTTGGGATTCGCAAGCATTTTTTGCATTCCTTCACGACTAGGTTTTGACTGCATTTCCAAAGCTTTGATCAGTGCCTGCGTTGCATCGTAAGCTGAAGATATACGGGTATTTCTCTCTTCTCCCCACAGCGATCTCGCCTGTTGGGAAAATGCTTTGTTAGGACTGCTTAAAGGATGCCAGCTAACAGAAAAAATCAGTTTTTTAAACAAATTTTGCTTTTGCTGTGATGCCAATTCTAACATTTGCGGAAATACTAGCGTCCATCCCCCGACAATCCAATTTTGATCTTTATTAAGTTTGATTATCTCAAATGCGCTGTCTAGGGATCTCGTCAGATGAGGGTCTGGAACTAACACGATCGCAGTTTCTCCTTTTCCCTGAATTTCTTCGATAACTTTTTTGGCGCTGAACTTTTGTTGAGATAAATCGAAATCGCGAATCTCGACTATTTTTCCCCCTCGGATGTCTCGAAAATACTTTGTGAACTCTTCCCTAAAAGATGCTCCGAATGGGCTGCGAGGATTGTATAAAATAACTGCTTGTTTTTGATTTTTTGTGAGCAGGTATTTCGCTAAATCTTTAGCAATTACACTGCTCGTATATATACTCCGAAAGAAATTTTTCTTGGGTTCATAGGTCAGTTCTTCGGTAGCTGCACCCGGGGACATCAAAACCAGATTATTGTTATTGTAAATATCTACAGTGTGCATCGTCATCTCGCTGCTACCGTGACCGACAACTGCTAAAATATCCGGTTGATTTACCAGTGAAATTGCTCTTTTTTTTGCCTTTGCCCCATCATTTTCATCATCACTAATAATAATTTTCAGTCCTTTGCCATTAATGGCTTTACTTGCTAAAAAACCTTGACCGAAAAAGTCTCGATCCCTGTTAGGATTGAGCAATCCCAAATTAACTTCTGTTTGCGCTTGAGCCACTCCGCGCAGAAATTCTTTCCCCCGATCGCCCATGTAAACAGAACGATCGGGATTTCTCCGGTTACTAACAGGAAGAGCCACAGCTATTGTGTAATAAGGAGTCTTGCTTGCCTCTAGAAAGGCATTATTCATATAAATTAAAGTTTCTGGATCTTTGCCGTATTCTTGATTCCAGGATTTTTTGAATAAATTCAAAGCAGATGGATAATTTGATTTGGCAAACTCCTTAACTCCCTTTTCCTTTAGCCGAGGCGAAGAAGTTTTTACTAGGATTTCTTCGCCACCACTCACAGCATCTCCCTGGATGAAAGGATGAGTTTTTGGTTGAAAACAATTGTGTATAAAAAATGTTGCTGGCCCGACTAATACTGCGATCGCGATAAATATAGGTAATCTATGTTTAGGCAGAAATAGCAGTGATTTTTTCAAAGGTAATGAAGGTAATGGCGGTAGTTGTAATCCTGTGATCGATCGCAAATCGTGCAACACTTCAGCAGCGGATTGATAACGATAAGGATCGATAAAATGGTAGCGCACCATTTTATTTAAAATTTTTTCCAATTTGTCGCTAATTTGTACCATCGGGCGATCGTGCGTTGCATAGCGCCAGATGATTTCGGAAGTTTTTTGATCGGTAAAAAATTCTTCAATATGTAAACCTGTGATCGCTCGGATGCCTATGATTCCCGTAGCATAGATATCACTGTTAAATTTTGGTTGATTTTTCAACTGTTCCGCTGGCATATAACCCTCAGTACCAATTACGCGAGTTTGAGTTATTTGACCGCCGTCTAGCACTAAATTCCTAATACCTTTGACTGCCCCAAAGTCAATTAAAAAAATTTTGCCGTCACGCTTGCGCCGGATTAAGTTTGACGGTTTAATATCCCGATGAATCATACCTAGAGAGTGGACGAAATTTAAAATCGACAAAATCTCTAGCAATAAATCAATGACTTCTTTTTCCTCAAACTGCTTGCAGGGAAGGATATCTTCGCTCGGGAGTTCTTTGTTCAGCGGAGTTCCTTCGATGTATTCTTGAATTAAGTAAAATTTTCCATTTTGTTGAAAATGATCCATTAACCTAGGAATGCACTGGCACTGATCGAGATCCTTCAGAGCTTTAGCTTCTTTATTAAATAGTGCTGTTGCTTCCTGCAAAACTCTCGGATCGTTTGATTTAGGAGACAAAATTTCCTTGACGACGCAAGGAGAATTTTCGGGTTGCTCTAAATCGTTAGCTGTATAGGTAATCGCAAACCCTCCACACCCCAATTTAGCGATAATTTGGTAGCGATCGCACAGAATATCCCCTGGATTCAGGCACATAATTTTTTAACAAATTCTCAGATTTTCAAAAGCTGGGATTCTTACTAATATAATCGGCAATTTTAGCGATCGACTGGCGGATTTGTAGATCGCCGCTGGTGCGGCTGTCTATCACAGTCATCACATAGGCTTCGCCGTCAATGTTCATCGCTAAAGTTGTGCCGAGCACCAGGGAATTCTCCCCAGTTTTTTCGCCCAACCACTGGGCGTTAGTTCCTTTCAAGGCGGCGAATCCCAAATCGCGATCGTACTGGCGGTTGAGAGTTTCTACTAAAAGTTTAGCGCCTGGTGTTTCGCCGCTATAAATTTGCACCATCATTTCGGTGAGTTCGTTAGCAGTCAGGCGGTTAGGGCCGGAACCGGGGTTGGCGGGCATAGTTTTTTCGCCCATTAATTTGAAGTTGACGCGGGTGACTTGGTAGCCGCGATTGTCTAAGAATTGATTGATGTAATCGGCACCCAAATAATCGATCAGTTGATTGGTGGCGATGTTGCTGCTGCGATCGATCATTTCTTCTAACAGTACCTGCACCGGGTAATTGCGATCGGACACAATCTTTGTCGATGAGTCTTCGGTGAAATTGCCCGGATCGACTAATACTTCATGGTTTAGACTAATTCTTTCTTTTTCGAGTTTTTGCATCAGGGCGACAGCAATCGGCAGTTTAATTAAGCTGGCCGGGCTGACAGGAGGCACATCGCCCCGCAGGTTGACGCACTCTCTAGAAAGGTGGCAAATGCCGATCGATGCTTGATCCGACAAACCGCTTTCCCGAGCCACCACAGCCAAAAAATCAGATTTTGCTTGCTGCACTTGAGAGGTTGCTGCGGTTAAATTTTCCCGGTATTCCTGAGCTTTTGAGCCTGTGAGGGGAGCTAGAAATGAATTTTGGGGGACTTCTTGTAAGTTGTTGAGGGCCTGGTGCCACAAAAATTGAGTTTGCTGCGAAGATTCGATCGACTGATTTTGCTGTTTTCCAGTGTCTACGGCTTTGTTGGCTAAACGGACTGCTTGCTGTAAGCTGTCGTTTGCTCTCTGTTCTACTAATATTTGAACTTCTACCTCTTGCAACTGCTGTACCAGTTTTTCTTGGGGATTGCCCGCGAAGGGAACTAAGCCAGAGAGCAGGGTTGGTTCTGGGGAGGGTGAGGCGGGTTGTTCTAGTTGGGTGACGAGTTGATCGCGAATTTTGTAGAGTTCGTCTAGGGAACGCGGGTTAGATTGGGAGAATGAACTGGCGATGGTTAACACTTGAACCAGTCCGATGCTGGCTGCTACTGCTGCCATCTTGTTTGCGATCGACAAAAAACGCCCGAACCCTCGCATATTCCACATCCTCAACACAACCAAATTCAATCTAAGCAGCTCTTGTTACAAGAGTCAAACGATTTTAGATTTTAGCCCTAGCCGTAGGGTGCGTCGCGATCGACAATCCTGAAAAAAGAGCGACAATCCTATAGCGACGCACCTTTGCTTTTCAAGGGCACAGGAAACAAATTAGATTTGAGATTTTAGCCCTAGCCGTAGCCGTAGGGTGCGTCGCCACCGACAATCCTCTAGAAAGAGCGACCATCTCATCGCGACGCACCTTTGCTTTTAAAGAACGCAAGCAACAAACCCAACATTTTTGTTGTAGCAGCAAACTTTTTATAAATGATATTAAGGTGCGTCGCCACAAAATTGTAGATTTAATTTAGGGATTGTTAATGGCGACACACCCTACGAATACTACGCGAAAAGAAACAAAATAAAGGGATCGATCGCACTCAATGGCGATCGACCCCGTTTAAAAATATTGCGAACTATCTACTTTCGGCGGCGGCGCCGCCAATCAACACCCAACCGCTTGAGATAATCCCAGCCGCGTTGGGGCCAGACATGAGCGCTACCGGTCTTTTCGGCAATCCAGCGAGCTACTTTGGGGCCTGTCCAGTCTCCGCCATCGGGGGCGGGGCTTTGGAGGGCTTGGCGCAGTTCTTCTTGCTGTTCAGGACTCAGCAAGGATTTGGCAGGAGGAGGCTGGCGGTCTCCGCTGCGGTTTCTCACCGAGTTAGGCCCTTCTCGGTTGTAGCGCTGGACAATTTCTTTGGCGTAGTCGTAGTTGAGACCTACGACTTGGGCTGCTTGTTTGATAGTCCAATTTCGGGAAACTAAGAGTAGCAAGTGCCAGCGGCGCGACTCTGTGGTGTTTTGTGCCTGCCGGTAGCGAATTTTGAGTTCCTCTGCCGTCAGGTGAGATTCTAGGTGGGCTTTAGGTGGCATTCCTCCAACGGGGCATCGGGAACTTCTTAGCATATATCTCTGCTTTTGGGGATAATTCCGGATGAAATTTTCTTCTTGGGGATCGTTGGGGCAAATACCTAGCTTTTTTGACCGCAGATGCAGGGAGATAGATGCAGTTAAAGAAGCGCTGTAAGTGGGTACAATTGCCAGCTATATTGGCTAAGTGGCTGAAAGTAGAATTGATAAAGGTACGAGCATGGCATCCATCCGCGAGTTGCACCGACAACTGGTCAATAAAGAACGCTCTGCTGTGGAAATTACGCAAGAAGCATTAGACCGAATTACCCAGCTAGAGCCGAAATTGAAAAGCTTTCTGTGCGTGACAGCAGACAGTGCATTGGCGCAGGCCCATAAAGTCGATGCCCAAATCGCAGCAGGCGAGAAAATTGGACTGTTGGCGGGCATCCCGATCGCCGTTAAAGACAATATGTGCACCGAGGGCATTCCCACAACCTGTGGATCTCGGATTTTGGAAAATTTTGTGCCTCCCTACGATGCAACCGTCGTCTCCAAACTCAAAGCAGCCGGTGCCGTCATTCTGGGCAAGGCAAATATGGACGAGTTTGCCATGGGGAGTTCGACGGAAACATCTGCCTATCAAGTTACTGCGAATCCTTGGGACTTGGAGCGCGTGCCCGGAGGTTCTTCTGGCGGTTCTGCCGCAGCGGTGGCTGGCGGAGAATGCGTCGTGAGTTTGGGATCGGATACTGGAGGCTCGATCCGTCAACCTGCTGCTTTTTGCGGTTTGGTGGGGCTAAAACCGACCTATGGGTTGGTTTCTCGTTACGGTTTGGTGGCCTACGCTTCTTCTCTCGATCAAATCGGGCCCTTTGGCCGGACTGTTGAGGATACGGCGATTTTGTTGGGGGCCGTGGCTGGTTATGACAGTAGAGATTCCACGAGTCTCAATGTCCCAATTCCTGACTACGCCCAAGCTTTGAGACCCAGTTTGCGACCGAAGGGTCAGATTAGAATTGGTGTAATTAAAGAAACTTTTGGGGTAGGGCTGGACTCGTCGGTGAAAGATGCTGTAACTAAGGCGATCGAGCAATTTCAACAATTGGGCGCCGAAATTCAAGTGGTTTCTTGTCCCCGGTTCCGCTACGGTTTGCCCACTTACTACATTATTGCTCCCTCGGAAGCTTCGGCTAATTTGGCGAGATATGATGGAGTTAAGTACGGTTTCCGATCGCCCGATCCCGACAATCTTTTGGATATGTACGCCAAAACTCGGGCTCAAGGGTTCGGTGCAGAAGTTAAACGCCGAATTGCGATCGGCACTTACGTGTTGTCCGCTGGATATTACGACGCCTATTATCTCAAAGCTCAAAAAGTTCGGACTTTAATTAAAGAAGACTTTGAAAAAGCTTTTTCTCAAGTTGATGTTTTGGTTTGTCCCACAGCTCCGACTACGGCTTTTAAGGCAGGGGAAAAATTCAACGACCCCTTGAGTATGTATTTGTCAGATTTGATGACTATTCCGGTGAATCTTGCTGGTTTGCCAGCTTTGAGTTTGCCCTGCGGATTTGATGACAAAGGACTGCCGGTGGGGATACAATTGATTGGTAATCTGTTGCAAGAATCTCGGCTGTTTCAAGTGGCTCATGCTTACGAACAATCCACGAATTGGCACTTGCGTCACCCGGAATTAAATTAATTTTGGGAATTCGGCGGAACGCTGCTGCGGAAGTTAGTAATCGATCGAAAGCTAATAGTTTAAATTAATCATTTGCCATTAGCTTTTGACCGATTTCTAATTTCCCGCGTGTCCTATTTTCTATGAACAACCTGCTGGTATTTCTTGTTTCTAAATTGCCGATCATTTTGGGGATAGTTGTGGCGGGCGCTTATGCTGCTGCTTGTCTATTTCTATTGGTAGCGCAAGGTAAGTTTATCTTTTCTCCGGCGCGGGCGATCGCCACAACCCCAGATAATTTTCAGTTGAAATATCAAGATGTTTGGCTGCCAATTCCAGCGAAAACAGGGACGGTGGAAACCGTGCATGGGTGGTGGATTCCGGCTTCGGAAAACCCTCGTAAGCAGAGGGGGGGAGCAAGAGGGGCAGTTCCGGTTTCTCCATCGGAAACCCCCCCCAGCCACCCTTCGTTAAGGGGGGGAGCAAGAGGGGCAGTTCCGGTTTCTCCATCGGAAACCCCCCCTTTGTTAAGGGGGGGAGCAAGAGGGGCAGTTCCGGTTTCTCCATCGGAAACCCCCCCCAACCCCCCCTTGTTAAGGGGGGGAGCAAGAGGGGGAGTAGTTTTGTACCTGCACGGTAATGGTTCAAATGTGGGTGCAAATGTCGAACACGCTAATCGATTTCATCGGTTGGGTTTGTCGGTATTTCTGATCGATTATCGTGGTTACGGCAAAAGTCAGGGCGATTTTCCGAGCGAATCTCGGGTGTATGAGGATGCTCAACAGGCTTGGGATTATTTGGTGAAACAGCGGGGGATTAACCCACATCAAATTTATATCTACGGTCATTCTTTGGGAGGGGCGGTGGCGATCGATCTGGCGGTGCGTCACCCGGAGGCTGCGGGGTTAATTGTGGAGGGTTCTTTTACTTCGGTGCGGGCGATGGTAGATTTTCAAAAGCCGATGTTTGCGCTGTTTCCCATAGATTTATTGCTGAGACAGCGGTTTGATTCTCTTTCCAAAGTCGATCGGCTGAAAATACCCGTCCTGTTCATTCACGGGACTGCTGACAGTGTAGTTCCAGCCCAAATGAGCCAAAAACTGTTTGATGCAGCACCTGAGCCCAAACAGCTTTACATGGTTCCAGAAGGAGGGCACAATAATGCGGCACAAATCGGCGGCGCAGAATATCTGCACAGAGTGAAGGAATTTTTAGATGGCTCAAAGTAGGTAACAGTTATTGTAGGGTGCCTCATATTGCGTCCTCTCGATTGACCTTAACAAAAACTGTTCGTAGTGTGGACTTTAGTCAGCAAAATACTGCGGACTAAAGTCCACACTACGAACCTGTGCGGAGGCGAGTGCGATCGTCACGAAACAGAAAGTTATCGCGATGATACTGCTTAATTAAACATTAAAATATTCAACCACCAGTCATTGATGGGACGGCAGTAATTGCAGTAATTGTTCGAGCTAATCGCTTGTTGTGGGTTTAATTGGCAGCCTCTCCGAGATATTTTGCGGTTCGGCATCCGGGCGCCGCAGAAATTAGCATCTGTCAGATTAGCTTTGTTCAATCTCGCATCGCTCAAGTCTGCACCGCTGAGATTGGCACCGCTGAGATTGGCACCGCTGAAATCAGCTTCTTTGAGGTCTGCACCGCTGAGATTGGCACCGCTAAAATCGGCATTTCTCAAATCAGTGCGACTGAGTTTAGCGGCGCTCAAATTAGTGCATTTTAAGTTAGCTAACTGTAGGGATGCGTCTCGGAGAGAACTCTCGCTGAGGTTGGCATTTTCTAAGTTAGCTCCCCTGATGTCGGCCCTGCTCATGTCGGCTTTGCTGAGGTCGGCGTCGGCCAAAAAGGCGTTTCTCATGTTGGCGTTGTTTAAATTGGCTTCCATTAAGTCAGCCGCAGTCAAGTCGGCATCCACTAAGTCAGCCCTGCTGAGAGTGGCGCGGCTCAAGGAAGCGCCAAACAAATCTGCACGGCTCAAGGAAGCGCCAAATAAGTCGCATCCTGGACATCCTCTGGTTGCTAGCAGCCGCTTGACTAAAGACAGATTTTGGGCTTGTAAGGGAACGGCTGCCCAAAACGGCAGTAGCAGTATCGCTGCTGCGACAATTGTCTTTTTAATTTTCGTCATAAGCTGTTGCGGATTTAAATTGGATATTTCAATTACCTGTTCCCAAAGAGTCAAATTCTTGGCTTCTCCCCTTTTCCCCCTCGAACATAACAGACTCTGTGGATGCGAGCCAAGCTTTGTCTGGAGAAGTCATTTAACTCAGTTCGATCGTATAGTTTTCTGCTGGAATGACGCGTGCGGCGCTAAAAAACGGGTTTGAGCGTGAATTTTTCGCTGTCAAAGCCCATATTCTTAGCAGAAACTGGCTTGTTTGCCCAATTCCTCGTCTAATCGATTGGTCTTACGTGACGGTGTAAGCTTCGCTGGGACGATCGCTCGCGGATATTACTTACGCCTTTAGATTGATAGCGACTACATAAAGGCTTGGTTTGGGCGGCTGCGAACAACCGTTCGCAGCCGCTGAAAGTATTGTTTGTTGTCGCTTGCGACGGCTGAGCTAAGTAGTCAGATCCGCCAGCACCTAAGTATTTGTGCTCGATCGACCTGGCTGGTGCCGCTCGGGGCGATCGCTCTCGGTGCGGGCGATCGGTAAATAAGCCAATTGGCTTAGACTCTTAAGACATATTGCTGATGCGGTATCCTCGCTAAAAAAGATAGGATTCTTGGGTAATCGCCGAAATAATACTGAGCAAGCAAGTATAAAAAACTACAAGGTGTCTCGGCGGGTGTGAACATTGGGTACAACTAATACTTTTAGGAGACTAAAATAAATGTCGAACAGCATAGATCAACTGGCAGAAGGCGGCAGAGGCATCAAACTCATGTGGCAGATTGCAGACGAGCTAGGTTACACCCGCAATGTTGACGGTCGAAATTGTTTGTTTCTGAGCAAAAGGTACGAAGTAGAAAATAGCAACAAATCGCCAAATATAAAAAAGGCTAGCGCTTTAGATGGGTTAATGAATTTGTTCAAGAGGTGGGATTGGCAAGATGACATTGAGCAGGAAGAAGAACTGAATGAAAGTTCTGTTAAAAACATCAGCCTGCAAGTCAACACAGATATAAATGCTGTAAGTAAAGTTTTGGACTGGTTTGAGCAGTTGCAAGATTTATCTCTCCCCTCTGAGGTTTGGTTCCAGTTTCAGTTAGCTTTAGTGGAAGGTTTCACGAATGCTGTTCGCCACGCTCACAAAAATCTGCCAGTAGAAACTCCTATTAAACTAGAAATTACGGTATTGAACGGACTATTGGAACTCAAGATTTGGGATTGCGGCCCGCGTTTTGATTTAGAGGCTAAGCTCCAACAAATAATCGCAGTTGATAGAAAACCCTGCTTGGAGTTAGAGATTTTGAGCGAGCCTTGCTTGATGCCTTCGAGCAGAAATAAAAATTTGGAAAGGTCTCATTTTCTAATCGCTGGGTAGGTGGGTTGAGGAAAAATTAACAGACAGGCAAGGTTGAAAATGTGTTATGGTAACAACGGTGTTAGGGTAAGGGTTATGGGTTTTGTCTGCGCGTGGGTCAAAGGTTGTGAATACTGGCGACCTGCTGCGGTTTAGGTTGAGAGCTACGGGCTTGGGTGAGTCGGTAGCGGTTCGAGAAAAATGGGTTAATTTGTCGAATTAAACGCGATCGACTCAAAATAGAAAGTTAAAAATTATTCACACTAATTTTTTAGTTGGTAATTTATCATAGTATCTGGTCATTCACCAATTACTAATGATTTCCAAAGAAAGTTTATTTGTTATGTCTCTATTTCCCTACTTGGGTTTTCTCTGGTTTTTGACGAAATCTGGAAAAACACCTCGTTTAGCTTTGATGGGATTTTACGGGACTCTGGTTTTTGTGGCTGTGACTATTCCCGCCGCAATTTACGCAAAAGTTGCCTACAATGAGTCGCTAGCAAATGTCGATTGGCTGCACGGTTCTGCGGAACTATTCTTGACACTTGCCAATATTTTAGTAGTTTTAGGCTTTCGGGAAGCGGTGATTAAAGCTAAAGCATCCTCACAGCATGAGGGCGAAAAGCAAGAGTGTGTTGTCAACGGGGGAAAATAGCCGCCCTTAACAGTTTAGTTTTGTTCGCCTGCGGGGTCAAAAACCCGGTTTCTGCCTTAACGTCCATCCCTCACAATTTGTGATTTTGCGTAGAAACCGGGTTTTTATGGTCAAGCGCCTCCTACAGTTAACTGTTGACATAGCAGTTGCCGATCGGCTTCCCCTGCAAAATTTTACGAAAGCATTAGAATATATGGAAACTCACCTCAAGCACTTTTAGCCCCGGGCTTACCTGAGATCCGAGATTTTGGGTGGATAAACGCGGTTTCTCAGGTACGATCGAGAATGCTGCTCTCGGGGTGAGTGGAAATCGACTACCATGTTGCTAAGTTTAGCTGTGGTGGGAATCTCCAGGCAGGAACAAAGATGAGCTATTGCCTCAATCCCCATTGTCAGAAACCGCAGAATCCTGACTCAACCAAATTTTGTCTTGCCTGCGGCTCAAAATTGCTGCTAAAAGAGCGTTACCGCGCCCTTCAACCTATCGGTGAAGGAACATTTGGCAGAACTTTTTTAGCTGTCGATGAAGATAGGCTGAAAACTCGCTGCGCCATCAAACAATTTTTTCCTCACGTTCAAGAAAAGGCAGAATTAGAAAAAGCAACTGCACTGTTTAAACAAGAAGCTCACCGCCTTTACGAACTCGGAGAACACCCGCAGATTCCAAGTTTGCTGGCTTCTTTTGAGCAAGCACAACAACTGTATCTTGTGGAAGAGTTGATCGAAGGAAAGAATTTGTTTCAGGAGTTGCAGCAGCGGGGAGCTTTTAGCGAGGAGCAGATTTGGGAATTGTTGATTAATTTGTTGCCTGTTTTGCAATTTGTTCACGAGCAGCAGGTGATTCATCGCGATATTAAGCCGGAAAATATTTTGCGGAGAAATGCCCAAATTCTCTCGACGGCGGCGGGATATCCCAGCTCGACTGGTGGTAATGGAAAAAAAGGGATAATTCCGGCGGCATCTCCGGCTGTACAGGGTGCGGCGAGGGGGGGTCAGTTTGTGCTGGTAGATTTTGGAGTGGCAAAGCAGATTAACGCCATTTCTGAGGCAAAAACTGGTACGATAACGGGAACTGCTGGCTATGCGCCGATCGAACAAATCCGCAGCGGCAAGGCCTATCCGGCGAGCGACCTTTACAGTTTGGGCGTTACGTGCATTCATTTGCTGACAGGGGCGGTGCTGAATGATTTGTTCGATGCTTTGGAATGCAAATGGATTTGGCGATCGCACTTAGCGCAAAAAGGCATCAAAACCAGCCAAAAATTAACAACTATTTTAAATAAATTGCTCAAAGATTCAGTAAGAGAGCGATATCAATCCGCGGCCGAAGTGCTGCAAGACTTGATAAATTTTGGGCAATATCCGCGATCGCAAATTGCTTATAACTACCGCCCCAAAATAGCTATTAATTCGGCAACAACGAACTCACAGCCCCATACAGCAACTGCCGTCTTTACCCCGCCGCCCCAAAAAAATCAGGTTCCGCCATCCGCCAGCAACCCGCAATTATTGTCTCATAACTGGCAGTGCGATCGCATTCTTCGCGGTCATGCAGACTCGGTTAATGCTGTGGTTATTAGCCCTCAAGGCAATATCCTCGCTAGCGCCAGCGACGATAAAACAATTAAACTGTGGAACCTGCAAACAGGGGAATTAATCCATACTTTTTTCGGTCATTCTGCAACGGTTGATGCTGTGGCGATTAGCCCCGACGGCAGAATGCTGGTGAGCGGCAGTTTTGACCGCAAAGTGATTGAGTGGAAGCTGGATAAAAAGGCGATGATTCGCGAGTTTTACAGCGATTATGGTTCACCGTACAGTCACCGGTACGGCTCCGTGTATTCGGTGGCTTTTAGCTGCGATGGAGGAACAATTGCGAGTGCTAGCGGCGACAAGAGTATTAAATTGTGGAACCAGCGCAACGGAGCTTTGGTGCAAAAACTTTCTGGCCATTCTGACAAAGTTTTATCTGTGAGTTTCCGGCCTCAAAGTATGATGATGGCTAGCGGGAGTGCTGACCAAACAATCAAGGTTTGGCGTGTAGGTATTGCGGAGAGTGTGCGGACTTTTGTCGGTCATTCTGATTGGGTTTATGCGATCGCCTTCAGTCAAGATGGTAAGATGATTGTGAGCGGTAGTGCCGACGGTACGGTTAAATTGTGGAATGTCGATACAGGGGAATTGATTAATACTTTGAGCGGTCATTCTGACGCGGTGATTTCGGTGGCTATTAGTCCCGATCGCGAAACTATGGCTAGTGGCAGTCGAGATGGTACTGTTAAACTGTGGAACTTGCACACAGGAGTATGTTTGTCGAGTCTGGTTGGGTGCAATCCGGTGGCTTTTAGTGCTGACGGTCAAACTTTAGTCACCGGTGGAGATAGGGGCGAGGTGTTAGTTTGGCGGGCGTCGGTTTAGTTGGGCGAGATAGCCCAGATACTGGGAAATGCGATCGATATCTGCGTCAAGTAAACGATTGGCCCAAGAATGTATGTTAAGTTGCGATCGAACTTCTCGAAACACCGCAGCATCCCCGCGATTGTCGAGAGGAAAAACCCCAGCATCAAATCCCGCCGACTTGAGACGGCTAACAGCACCTTCCCCATCTTGTAGCCACAATTTAGGGTTAATCCGAAGCGGCTGACAGGAATATTCACCGACAACGATTCCGCCGACAGAAACGCTAGCATCCTCTCCGCGATTGGAAAGTTCTTGCAAAATAGCTTTCAAGGAATTAAGATTTTTGGCATCTTGTACTTGCTGCGGTGTAAACTTGACAATCACCATTTCTAGAACTTCCACTGGTTTTGTAACTCGTGGAAAGTTGACAGGTTGCGCCGCCCAAGAATTTTGCGTTTCCGGTAGAGGCGCCCAAGAATTTTGTGTTTCCGGTGGAGGCGCCCAAGAATTTTGTATTTCCGATTCGGCTACCTCAATTTCCTCTGCAATCTGTGCTGTATCTACAGGCTTTGCAGTGTCTACAATTATCTGAATTTCCTCGCCATCTTTCTCGACTTTTCCCGTAATCAGCAATACAGCATTATCTATAATATGCGGTTTTAATTGTTCGTAAGCCTTGGGAAACACCACAGCTTTGATTTGATGTGTCAAATCTTCTAATTGCAAAATTGCCATCGCATCGCCTTTCTTTGTCACCACCATTTTGATAGCATTAATCATGACAATCACCGAGACTTTCCCCTTTTTGTCTGCTAACTCTCCGAGAGTCACAACATCTGGATCTTGGTTAAATTGCAGCAGAACTTTTAGGGGATGATCTGATACATAGAAGCCCAGCAATTCTTTTTCTAAACGCAATTTTTCCTGTGGTTCAAAATCTTTCACAGTCTTTGATTTGGGTGCAGAATCATAGGTACTTGTGGACTTAACGAAGCTATTGGCACCTAACAAGTCAAACAGATTACCTTGACCGCTTTCCCGATCTTTTTTGCGATCGCCGGCCCATTTCATCACGCCTTCGAGGTCGTTGACTAATTGTTGGCGGTTCTGGTCGATTTTGTCAAAAGCACCGCACTGAATCAAGGCTTCTAGGGCGCGGCGGTTGACAGAATGTAGATTTACGCGATCGCACAAATCAGCCAGCGACTTAAACTTACCCCCTTCCTGGCGCGCCGCTAAAATAGTTTCAATTGCTATTTCCCCGACATTTTTCACCGCCGAAACCCCAAACAAAATCTTATCTTTTACTGCTCCCGTCATCTGTTTCGGAAGCGGTGAAAAAGTAAGTTCAGAACTATTAACATCCGGCGGCTCAACTTCAATACCCAGCTTAATACAATTAGCGATATATCTCTGTACTTTATCCTGATCGCCCCTGTTAGCCGTCAACAGTGCAGCCATGTATTCCACAGGAAAATTCGCCTTTAAATAAGCAGTTTGATAAGTGATATAGGCATAGGCCATTGAATGGGATTTATTAAAGCAATTAGATGCCACCAGACTATTTTCTAGTGTAAAATTATGATCTCGTTCAACCCCAATATCATATACTTCTTGAGTTCCTAGCGATTTTCGACTAATAATTTTAACCATGTTTTTTAGTTGACAGTTGACAGTTGACAGTTGACAGTTATTGTAGGGTGCGTCAGGTCAGAATATGACGACCACAAACTAATGATTTTTTCCTGACGCACATTACAACCTAATGTTAGTATTCGTAGGGTGCGTCGCCATGAGATTATTTATCTTTATTTAGGAATTTTTGATGGCGACGCACCTACAAACTACTGACATTATATATTTTATATATCTGAGCTAGCATTGATTTGTTTTAATTCTAATCCTTTTTCAAAGATTTCGTCAATGGGGAGCATTTGACCGTCAGCAGTCATAAACTTGTGATCTTTTGTGGCGCGAATTATGGAGTCATCTTCCAGAGAATACTCAAATACCTCCTGCTGACCTCGGCGATGCCACTGTACAATTGGCTGTGTATAAATATAGCCATTATTATCAACACTATAAACCGTACATTGAATTTCTTCCTCAACGATTTTGCCAATAGCCATCAGCCCATACTCCACAGTCAATATCTGCGTGTCATAGCTCAAGCAATATTCAGCGAATTGTAGCATTTGCCCGAACAACTCTTCGGCAATTCTTTGAGTAACACCATTCTTAGTTGCACCATCGATAAAACTTTCCTTTTGCTTCTGCATTTCATCAGCTTTCTTCTTACCCATTGCGCGACGCAGCAAGTCAGCTTGACCTAAAGAATAGCCCGCCAAATCTTGAGCCATCCGCATAATTTGCTCTTGAAAACAAAGCGTTCCATAGGTCTCTTTTAAAATTGGTTCTAACAGGGGATGGTCATATTTAACCACCTCTCTACCGTGTTTGCGATCGATAAATTGTGGAATCAAACCAGCGTCCAGCGGGCCGGGACGATAAAGCGCCAGAATAGAAGAAATATCATCCAGACAGGAAGGTTTAATTTTTTTTACTACATCCAGCATCCCAGAAGATTCTAGCTGAAAAATACCTTCCAAATCTCCTTTTTCTAATAGTTGATAAGTTTTTGCTACATCACCGGGCAACTTGTTGTTCCTAGTAAATGTCTGTTGAGCTCTGCGTTCTATATCAGAAGGTAAGGCTTCGGCATCGATAGTTATATCTTGCGTTTGCTTAACATATTCGACTGTTTTTTGGAGAGTTGTTAAATTTTTAAGTCCCAGAAAATCCATTTTCAGCAATCCCAAAAATTCCAAGTCTTCCATGAAATATTGGGTGATTACAGCACCTTCATTATTCTTTTGCAATGGTACAATTTCATCAAGGGGTTGGGAAGAAATGACCACACCGGCCGCGTGAACCCCATAAGTTTTGTTAGTTCCTTCAATGCGAATTGCCATGTCAATCCACTGACGAACTGGGACTTCTGTGCCTGTTTCGGCATTTATGCAAATTGTATTTTCGTAGTTGTCTTTAAATTCCTGTGCAGGTGTTGCATCGGAAATCATCACTTTGAGTTTTTCCGGTTTTCCCCGCGACACTGGAATTAATTTTGCCATTTCGTCTGCTTTTTTGTAGGGAATGCCTAAAACTCTGGCAACATCTTTCAAGACAGCTTTTGAGGTCATTCTGTTGAAAGTAATAATTTGCGCTACTCGCTCGACACCATACTTTTGAGTAACGTATTTAATCATGTCATCCCGTCTTTCGATGCAGAAATCGCTATCGATATCTGGCATAGATTTGCGTTCGGGATTGAGAAATCTCTCGAATAGCAATCCGTGGTGTACTGGGTCTATGTTGGTAATCTTGAGGACGTAAGCAACTAAAGAACCTGCCGCAGAACCACGTCCTGGCCCGACGGGAATATTGTTGTCTCTAGCATATTTCATGTAGTCCCAAACTACTAAAAAATATTCAGAAAAACCCATCTGCTGAATCATTTTTAGCTCATACTCTAGTCTTTGTTTGTAGACTGGGGGAATTTCGTTTCTGGTGCGGGTTTTGAGGCGATCTAATAGTCCTATCCAAGATATTTCTTCTACATAGGTATCGGCGGTATGTTCTGGGGGAATGGGAATTGTGGGAATCCGCGCTTCTCCTGTTAACTCGTATCTTGATACTTTGTTTGCTACTTCTAGGGTAGTTTCGATCGCCTCTTTGATGGTTTCGTCGTCTAAATGGTCGCGAAACAGTTGCGCCATCTCGTCAGCAGACTTCAGATATTCAGTACCGCTGTAGCGCATCCGCTTTTCTTCTTCAATCTGTTTGTTGGTGTTGATACACAGCAAAGCGTCGTGGGCTTCTACGTCGTTGCAGGAAATATAGTGAGAATCGTTGGTAGCAATTATTTTAATGTTAAATTCGCGGGCAATTTTGACGATTTCAACATTCACCATCCGGTCTTCTTGGGAACCGTGGTCTTGAATTTCTATATAGTAGTCATCGCCAAATACTTCTTTATACCATTGGGCGACTTCGCGGGCAACATCTAGCTTGTTTTGCAGAATCATTTGGGGAACTTCGCCACCCAAACAAGCGCTGGTAACAATAAGACCTTCGGAGTATTGTTTTAGCAGGTCTTTGTTGATGCAAGGACGGGCAAAAATACCTTTTTCGGGCATTCCCTTGAGGTGGGAAATTGTGGTGAGTTTGACGAGGTTTTTATAGCCTTGGGTGTTTTTGGCTAAAACAACTTGGTGGTATTTTTTTTTACCTCGAACTTTGACTTCGATGTCGCCGTTAATGACGTACATTTCATTGCCAATTATGGGCTTAATATTTTTATTTCGGCAAACTTTGATTAGTTCGATCGCCCCATACATCACTCCGTGGTCTGTAAGGGCGATCGCGGGCATCCCCAATTCCACTGCTCGTTCGGCGAGCTGCTGTAGCTGAGACGCCCCGTCCAGCAGGCTGTAATCGCTGTGAATGTGCAAACCAACGAAGGACATGGCGATTTAAAATATAAGATTTGAGACTTTAGATTCTACACCATTAGCCTAGGGAAAGATCAAATAAAAAAACAAAGCTTCATATCACTTTTGATGTGATTTGGCCTGGGGGGTTTGACACCATAATACATCAGTTTGCTGTGCTATTGATGATTTAATGGTAAATTGTTGTCGATCGCGATCGGACATTTACAAACTTGCTTGTTCCAAATAACCCTCCAAATCTTTAACGCGATCTTGTGTGACTTTTGCTTTGCAAGAAACGTAAATAGGAGCAGCCAAAGTACCGCCTTCAAAGTTCCCTGCTGAATAATCACAAGTTTCATCTCTAAATTTTACCCAAGTACGCTGTGCCGCCGTCAATCTCTGCTTTTGTTTGCTGTTGATTTTTGGCAGAAGTTGCTGATATAATTGATTGAGCTTTGTGTCTGCTGCTTTGAACTCTTGACTAGAACATATATTCATGTCAACCGTGGTTTGAGGACTTTTGCAGTTAGGCTGTTGGGCGATTTCCACTCGGTTGTTGTTGGCTTGGCCGGGAACCAAAAATCCCGCAGTTAAAACAAGTAAAATTGCCGTCAATGTTCCCCAAATTCTGCGATTTTTCACTGATATTATCCCTGATTTAATCTTTAATGTTCTCTGTTGCTTGAGCCGATCGCCAAATCCACCAAGCCGCCGCCCACAGAGTAAAATTACCGATGACAGTCATCGCTGCTTGCAGCGTCACAATCCATTCTAGGGCTGGGGAGTTGTCGAAAAAGTGCCACGTACAGGCGCACATAGCGCTGACGAGGGCGGGCAGCATTCCGAAAGAAAGGGCCCACCAAGCTCGGTTTTGAGTGACTTCGCCGTAAGTCCAAATTAACCAAATGGCGGCCATCCACTCGACGACGCTAGAGACGTGAATAATCCAGGTGGGAATTGACAAAGCGTGCATTTTTTGTATTGTGAAGGAAGATGTGTGGCAGTTGACAGTTGACAGTTGGCAGTTGACAGTTGACAGTTAGCAGTTGACAGTTGGCAGTTAGCAGTTAGCAGTTGACAGTTAGCAGTTGACAGTTAGCAGTTGACAGTTAGCAGTTAGCAGTTGACAGTTAGCAGTTGACAGTTACACTGTTTATGGTAGCAGATTTGCGACTCTATTTATGAGGTTATTTGTGTAAATAGCTATCGGGCGGTTGCTATATTTTGTTGTTTTAAAAATCTTTTTTTGTAACAATAATTAGGTATTGTAATAGTTATATTCGATTCCCAACAAAGAGTAGAAATGCGAGCAATTTTGTGCGGCTATTACGGTAAAGGCAACGGCGGCGACGAGGCGCTGTTGGCTTCGCTACTGCAAATGTTACCAGATGGCGTGACGCCGATCGTCCTATCTGGCAATCCTGTCGAGACAAATCAGCGGTACGGAGTAGCTGCGCGCGATCGCATGAGTGCGTTTCAAGTTCTCGAAGCACTCCGCACCTCCGACGCGCTAATCTGGGGTGGCGGCAGCTTAATCCAAGACGCTACCAGCCTTGCGAGTCCTTTCTATTATGGCGGTTTGATGGGATTAGCGCAGCGGATGGGCTTAAAAACTGTCGCCTGGGCCCAGGGAATTGGCCCTTTGAAGCGGGAAATGACTCGCAAATTATCTCAGCGCTGTTTTGCTGGATGCACCGCCGTCAGCGTGCGGGATAAAGGCTCAGCTACCCTACTTGCAGATTGGCAAATTCCGTTTACTTTAGCACCCGATCCCGTTTGGGCTTTAGAAAATTCCCCCGTCTCCGGTTTGTGGGATTTGCCGGCGCCGAGAGTTGCAGTTTGTTTGCGATCGCACTCTACACTAACACCCGCCCGTTTGTCAATCCTAACTCAAGCTTTAGTTGACTTTCAAAAAGCCACTCGCACCTTAATTTTGCTGCTACCTTTCCAAGCTTCTCACGACTTAGAAATTGCCAAACATTTACACGAAGCACTCCCGAAAAGAAGTCGCATCCTCAGTTTAGACGATCCGAGGAAGTTGAAAGGCGTGTTCCGGGGAGTCGAAATGGCGATCGGGATGCGTTACCATAGTTTAATTATGGCAGCCTCCGAAGAATGTCGCTGCTTTGCCCTCAGCTACGATCCCAAAGTTAGTCAATTGATGGACGAGTTAGAGATGCCGGGATACTTATTATCAGAATTGCCCGAAGATCCCTATTTAATCAGCAAAACCTGGATCGAACACTACGCCAATGGTGCCGGATTATCGCCAGAAAGGATAAAATTCATTGTAGGGCGATCGCTCTTTCATAAAGAAGTCTTACAAGCCGCACTCCAGCAGTCTCCGTAAACAGTTGACAGTTGACCTGTAGGCAGTTGTGATTGCAGGGATACTGAAGCTATTTTTTTTTAAGGTAAAATACCATGACAGTCAGTACAGCCGACTTAAAAATTACCTGGGAAAAATTGCCAGACGATTTCATTTTAGACGAGGAACCAGTGGAAAACATCGACCAACCCCTGCTTGCAGCAGCCTTGCGCGAAATCCTAGAAATTGCGGGGCTAATCTTACAGGGAATCTTAGTTGCTTCAAATATGGGTGTGTGCGCGACAGTAGAGGGCAAGCTAGTTGTTAAAGCACCAGATTGGTTTTATGCGCGGAATGTACAACCGCTTCCCGCCCCAGAAATTCGTCGCAGTTACACGCCAAACTTAGAAGGAGAAATTCCCGATATCGCCGTGGAGTTTCTATCAGCTACACCCGGAGATGAATATTCAATTAAACCAACTTTTCCGCCTGGTAAATGGTATGTTTATGAGCAAATACTGCGAGTACCACTCTATGCTATATTTGCGCCGTCGGCAGGATTGCTAGAAGTGTATCGGTTGAATTCATCAGGAAGATATGAAGTACAGCCACCCGATACAAATAATCGTTATTGGATTGCAGGAGTGGGCTTATTTATAGGCGTTTGGCACGGAACAAAAGCCGAAAGAACGGGATATTGGTTGCGCTGGTGGGATGAAAGCGGACAAATGTTATTGTGGGGAGCAGAGATGGTGGAAAGGGAAAGACAACGAGCCGATCGACTATCGGCACAATTAAGAGCAGCAGGCATTGAACCAGAAGCTTGATACAATAATTAGAAATGAAAAATCATAACACAGCGATTTTTCATTTCTAAATTCATCTGCGTTCATCCGCGTTAATCTGCGAGAACTTACCCCGGAGGAGTAAGAAACCGGGTTTTTTAGGAGAATCATTCCCACTCACCCGCAGATTAGGTAAAAACCCGGTTTCTTTGGTATGAGCGCGTAAGTCATGTGTGCCTCGATCAGCGGTTAAACATTACATTCAGGAGATATCAAAATTGGCAAGAGTTAGAGTTCGGGAACACGTAAATCCCTTATCGATGAGATATCAAACATCCGCCAGTCCCCCAGATTGGAGTAAAATATATAGCGACTTAAATTTGCCACTGCATTTAGATATCGGCTGCGCCAGAGGACGGTTTTTGTGGCAAATGGCGCAAGTACAAACTGATTGGAATTTTCTCGGATTAGAAATTCGCGAACCTCTGGTAGACGAGGCGAATCTTTGGCGCGACGAAAAAGGCTTGACAAATTTGCACTATTTGTTTTGCAATGCGAATAGTTCCCTGAAACCAATTTTAGAAACTCTTCCCGCTGGTACTTTACAGCGAGTCAGCATTCAATTTCCCGATCCGTGGTTCAAGAAAAAGCACCACAAGCGGCGCGTGGTACAACAGGAATTAGTCGGCGAGTTGGCGACTTATCTGGCTATTGGCGGTGAAGTGTTTATTCAATCGGATATTGAGGAAGTAGAAGTCGAAATGTGCGATCGCTTTTCATCTCATCCTAGCTTTAAACGCACAAATAACGGCGAATGGTTAGCAGAAAATCCTATGCCCGTAGCCACTGAAAGAGAAATTGCGACTCTCAAACGCGGGGAAGCAGTTTATCGCGCATTGTTTCACAAATAAAGCTCGCCTAATAGAATTCGGGGAGTTTACGCGCGCACAAATAAAGCCCGCCGAATATAATTCCGATGCTCCACAAAGAAATAAAGCCCGCCGAATATAATTCAATACGGTTCACTTAAAGTTTTTTTGTCATTGCGAGCGTACCCGCGAAGCAATCGCAGTGTTTATTTTTCACATGATTTTATAGACTGAACAGTCTTAAGTAAACCGTATTGGAATATAATTCGGGGCTACACAAACAATGTCCGCCTACGCGGACTGAATATCAGAGGATTAATTGTGCTCATTTTGTGTAAGATATAATATCAAATTTGTTAAAAATTACGTTTGATACTATTTTGATACTATTTGGTTAGATTTGTATTTATCTCTTTTCTTGAGTCCGCGGAGGCGGACATTGTTTGTGTAGGCGCGAATTCTATTCGCCCGGACTATTCGCTTTGTTTGTGTAGGCGCGAATTCTATTCGCCCGGACTATTCTCGGAATTGTTATTTCCACTATTTTAAACCGGAATTTGGGGAGGTTCGCGGTTTGTTCGTTTCGACTTGTTTGTCGATCGCACTTCTGTAGGTATCCACCACGTGATTCGGCATCATATCCCCATTTTGCGCCAAAAAAGCCCACTCCTCACCCACGTGGACATATTCAGTCTTAAAGAACACCGTAAAAGGCACCAGCGTAATAGCATCCGCCAAATTTACCACGCGATAGCTGTTCGGTATAACTCGGTTGTGCTCCCTCGCAAACACCGGATCGCCCACCCTCGGACTGGCATAAGTATACAACTGCACCTGCTTTTTCAACCGAGGAATATTCACCGCAATGTCGATCGCAGCCAAAGTTGCGATCGCAGCGCCCAAACTGTGCCCCGATACATAGCAAGGAACCGACGGATTCAGCTTTTTGGCAATTTCCAGCGTTTGAGCGGCAATATTGCTGTAAATAGTTGAAAAACCCGGATGAATTGTACCGTAGGACTTACTAAAAACCTTACTTTCTTTTGTAGCGTAGACAGCATTGATATTGAGTACCCATTCGATAGTTCTTTGCGTGCCGCGAAAGACAATAATATTGTGTTTTTTTGAGCCGAGTACAAAACCAAAATAAACCGGAATTCTCCGCTTAATTCTAACTACTTCTTTAGCCGTATTTCTAATGAAATCTTGAGCAGTATCTGCATTTTCTCCGATTGGATCTGGTGCGGTATTCGGAGATGCCACAGGCTGAATAACATCTATCTCAACTTCTTCGGAAATATTGGCTTCTTCTCCTTTAATAGCAGCAACGAAAGTGTAATTGTTTAACTTAGCAGTGTAAGCTGGCAAGGATTTGATATTACCATCATAGTTAGGTTCTAACTTACCTTTGAGGTACTGCTGTGTTGCCAATTTGCTGCACAGAATGAGCAGTTTAGAAATCTCGCGATTGTAGGGAATTGGCGGCGGAGACAGCTTGACAGATGCTTGGATTTGCCGGGATTCATTGATTTTTTTGGCATCCGCTTCTAAGCTTTTCAAGAAAATTCTATTGGCTTCTCTGTCGTTGAGTAAAGCTAAGGCTTGTTTCTGGCGATCGCTTTGTGCTTTCCGTCGCAAATATTCAGGTATTGCTGTAGCTGCTGAGGCGGCGGCTAATCCTGCAAGTAACAGTTGTCGGCGGGTGATTTTTGGTGCAATATATTTAGTCATAAACTCAGTCTCAATATCAATACTAAAGAAACCAGGTTTTTCACCTAATCTGCTGGCTGCAATCCAGGATTCTCGTAAAAAACCAGGTTTCTCACCTCATCCTTTATTTCTTATTTGCCAATACAGTGCCATGTTGCAAAAATAGTTAGGAACGGGCAAGATGCCCGTTCCACAAAGATATTTTTTTATGTGGAACGGGCATCTTGCCCGTTCCCAAAGTTGATCAAAAAGACTTTTGCAAGAGGTCTAGCTCCCTCCCAACAAGGCTTTTATCACAATTGAGGTTCAATTCCGGCCGATCGCAACTGAGCGCGCAATTGCTCTAATTCTTGTTGAGTGCGATCGGCTCGTTGCCGTTCCTGTTCAGCTATTTGCCTTTCTTGTTCAGCTATTTGCCTTTCTTGTTCGGCTATTTGCTGTTGTTGTTCAGCTCGTTGCCTTTCCTGTTCAGCTATTTGCCTTTCTTGTTCAGCTATTTGCTGTTGTTGTTGGGCTCTTTCAAATCCAGTCAACAGCAAATTACCTTCATTATCCCACCAACGCAGCCAAGGTAAATCAACATTTTGATACATTCCTTGCCAAATTCCCAATTCCACTCCTAACGCTGGAATTGGATAATGACCGCGATCGTTCGCAGCCATTAATTCATACCTATTTTCTATCAAGTGATAAACTTCAACACTCGCCTTGGTTACTTCATAAATCCCGTAAAAAGCTGGACGGATCGCATTTTCATAAACCCAGAATTTACCAGGCTTAGTTTCCTGTTTACCCGATCGCAACAAAGGCGTTCTGTCCCGTTCCTCTGAACCATTTCCCGATACAAATTCCAACACAATTAACGGTGCTACAAATTCTTGCCACATCACATAGGAACGGCGCAATTGACCGTCAAGACTTGGCGGGACATTGGGAACGTAAAACCAATCTGGTGCTTCTGAACCCTTTTCTAGCGGCTCTGTCAATCGCCAGTAAATGCCGCTATCTTGACCGATACAGTAATTACCATCTGGATGAATACTTTGGAAGACAGGATTAATGGAATCGGTTAACAGAATGCTTTGGGGATGTTCTTGAAAGTTTTTCACAAAAGTGCCGTCTGATTCTGGTAGCTGAGTGTGGTCTGGTAAAGTTTTGGGATAGTTTTCTAGATCCAGGCTGAATTGCATATTTTTATTTGGGTGACAGGTTTTAATGAAGAATATCTTTAAGTTTTCCCTCAAACTCCTCTTGACTTATTTTACCATTGATCAAGTCATCATTGAGGGATTTAATCGAATTTTCTGCTACTTGATTCTGAGATGCGATCGCCCCAATATTCGTCTTAAACAAAGTTGCTCCTTCCGGTTGAGCATCATCAAATACTTGCTTCAGTTGCGCTGCATCCATTTGACGCCCGCTAGCATAATAAAGATGCGTCGCCTGTCCCACCCTCCAAGTCAGCGCAAACAGCGATGATGCCAGCGCAAAACCGCCCACAAACGGCACAAACAAACCCAAACCATACATCGATACCCAAGCCATAAACGCGACCCAAAACGAACCCAAACCCCCGAACAGATTGCCTCCGATAGCCAGCGCATCTTGACCCTTGGGATAGCCCCATCTTCCCCCAATATCCCGCATCATTTTTAACAGCAACACGCTTGCAGCTAGAAGCGTCACCGTCATAGTTCCCGGCAGGGGGTTGAGTCCCATAATTGCCGATCCAATGGCATAATCTATAATCAAGTCCCGGATTTGTTTGTTGATTTCAACAAGATTGGGTGCGCGGGCGATCGCCTCCATTTCCGCAGAAGTTTTTGGGGAGTTTTTAGACATAAGATTTCTATTATGACTGACACGCGGGTGGTGAGAAACCGGGTTTTTTACGACAATCCTTCGTTGCACCCGCAGATTGGTAAAAACCCGGTTTCTTTAGCTTGATGCGTAAGTCCAGTTTACACAAATAAACCGGGTTTCTAGAGCGTGTACAATTTTTGTATATTCTAACCTAAACCCAAGACGGCAGCCACATCCTAATTTTCCATTCCATTTGCGACAAAGGCAGTCCCAAATACAGAGGCATCCAGAAAATAAAAGCACCCAAAACTAGAAAAATAATTGTTACTCCCATGCCTCGGAGGCGAGTTTGAGGGCTGTGCAGCCACCTGTCAGTCCACCAAGCAAGCGCTAAGGCTGCAAACACAGAACAGCCCATATAATGGTACAAAAATACGCAGCGAGTCACCTTCACCCAAGGCAGCAAATTAGCCACCCAGTTAACTATTAAATACAGCGCCAGCCACATTTCGGCAGTTGGCGGAAACAAAATCGGTCGCTGCTGTTCGATCGCCTCAACAGAAGTCTCGCTGCGCGTTTGCTGCCACACTAAAACCCGGTGAACTAAAACTCCTATTACTAGCAGTAAAGCTAAGGTTGACAGCCACCAAAGAAAAGGATTACCCATCGCGTGCACGTCAAAAATTACCGGATTCACACCGCTGGGTAAAGCTGGCAAAACAGGATCTGGTTGGGCATTACTGCTAACAGTTTTGTAGAAGTAAACTATTGGGCGCAGCATCAAAGGCCAACTATACCACGCCGAACAGTAAGGATGCACGTTAGGGCCGCTTTTAATCCGCTGGTGATAAGTCAAAATTTCCGTTTGCATCTGCCAAAAGTTGGGAGTCGGATTGAGATGCAGGTGAGGAATCCAGGAGATGCTGTAAACTAAAATAGGAATCACAGCTAGACTCAATCCAACTTCTATAAAATTGAGTTGAGTCAGTTTTTGTACTGGACTTTCTGGCGGTAGAAGAGCCGCATTTACTTCGGCATTCTGTTCTCGCTCTCCTTGGTTTCCTTGGAAAAAACGCACCACCCACGCGCAAATTAAAATTAGATATGTACCGAAGAGAAACCACAGCCCGTTCCATTTAATGGCAGCAGAAGCACCGAAACCTATCCCGGCTAGCACCAACCACAGCCAGCGCTTTTTGCCTTTTGCTTCTACGGATTTCAGAATAAATAACTGTCCTAATATTCCGAACAAAACCAGATAAATATTGTTCAGTGCATAGCGAGATTCAACTAAAAATAAACCGTCACAGGCGATAAAGAAAGCAGCCAAAAAAGCAAAGGTACGGCGCCGAAGTAGCTGATAAGCCAGGGCTCCGACAACTAGCGGAATAAAGGAGCCTGTGAGGGCATTCAGCCAGCGGTAATCCCAAGGGGAGAGCATGGAGCCTGCCAGACTGTTGACTGCGGTTTTGCCGAAGGGGAGGTGAGTGCCGATCGCAATCCCGATCGCAATTATGTACTGACTCAGGGGCGGGTGAGCGTTGAAAAAAGGTGTTTTCGTGAGATAATCGTTGGCAAACTTCGCGTAATAAACCTCGTCAAATACAAAAGCGTTAAATCGCTCCAGTTCCCAAAAGCGCAGCAGAAATGACATCAGGAAAACGCCGAGCATTCCCAGGGCAAAAATCACAGTTGATTTGTTGAATAGTTTTTTGTTGAGTCTCATAAAACAGCAGAAAATATAGATGGCAGATGGCAGAGCGATCTCTAAGATTAAAATACTAATTTGACAATAGCGTAAGCGGCACGCAGCGGGAAAGCACACGCGAGCAAGATCCGATCGACTATGATAGCGCTTAACAAGGTGTTGTTTAAGTGGGTGTTTATGAATCTCATGCTTTGGGTTTGGGGGCGCTGGAGCTTAGCGATCGGTGCTAGCATTCTGCTAAGTCCACCTGTCATGGCTGCACCCACTGTGATTAAAAGTCAAGCCGGATCGCAGCAACAGGGAAACCCAGAAGCCGTGGCGGCTGAAAGGGCCTAGGATCGAGCAGAGCAACTTTCTAAGCAAGGCACAGTAGAATCGAAGAGACAAGCGATCGCCAAATGGGAAGAATCATTAAAACTATATCGAGAAGCGGGCGATCGCTCCTCAGAAGCTGTCACCCTCAACAATATCGGTTTAGTCTACTCAGATTTGGGAGAAAAACAGAAATCCCTAGAGTATTTCAGCCAGTCGCTATTCATAACTCTTGGCCGCACACGGCAATGCCGTTTCCCTACAGATGAAATTCTCTAATTTGTATGTAGCAATATTTTTCATAATTGGTATAACATCATAGCAAAAAAAAGCGGTTCCGCTTCCGCAGAACCGCCGTAACAGAGGATGAAAAATCAAAAATTAACGCACTGCACCTTCAACAGAAGGCGATTCGATCGTCTTCATGAAATACAGTTTCACCAACTGCCAACCGTTGGACACATACAGAGGCAATTTTTGGAACAATTGCAAAATTTTCGGAGTTTCAGAAGCTACAATTGCGGTCAATTGCTGATTGTTTTTGAGGCAAATATCCAGCCGTTCATAGAATTCTGGATTGTTCACGTCTAGCATGACGGGGAAGACGCGGCCTGCGGTTTCGTTGGTCTTTTTGATTACTTCAATGTCGTATTCCCGAGCATCGAGTCCGAGCGATCGATAAAAACCACCGCGCTGGATATCATTGAGATACATCGTGGCGAATACCGACAGCAAGAAGAAGCGGCACCACAGCTTAGCGCGCCAGTCATTCAACATCTGAGGCTGAGCTCTCATCACCGCATCAAAGAAATCTCCGTGGCGGTTTTCATCCTGGCACCAATTTTCAAAGAAGCGGAAAATCGGATAAATCTGATCTTCAGGATGCGCTTTCAAGTGCTGATAAATTGTGATGTAGCGCCAATAACCGATTTTTTCGGATAAGTAAGTGGCGTAGAAAATAAACTTCGGCTTGAAGAATGTGTAACTACGGCTCTTTGTCAAGAAACCCAAATCCAAGGACAAACCAAAGTCCGACAGCGCTTTGTTGAGGAATCCGGCGTGCCGCGCTTCGTCGCGAGACATCAGCAAGAAACCTTCGGCGAGTACCGGATTTTTGTCCTTGAGCTTGCGGGCCAATTCTTTGTAGAGCAAGAAGCCGGAAAACTCAGCGGTGCAAGAGCGTTCGAGGAATTCAATAAACAATTTGCGCTTTTCGCCGTCGATGTGTTCCCAAGATTGATCGAACTCGGCATCTCGCACAAAGTGGGTTTTGTTGTAGTCAACGCGGAACTCTTTGATAATTGCTTCGAGTTCGGCTTCGTTTACCGAGATGTCCATTTTGGCCATCTCGTCAAAATCTGTTGTGTAAAATCTCGGTGTGAGAATAGTTTCTTTGGCTGGGGTTTTCGCTTCTTGCTGTTCGGCAAAAGCGGGTTTTTTGAGGGAATCTACCATATGTTTATTAGATTTTTTGCTTTTGACACTCCCCTGCCTAAAGGCAAGGGGATTCTTAAAACCTTTCGGCCGTAATATCCTGAGCAATCAGGTTTCTGGGCGCAATCCTTTTGCCAAAAATGGCGGGCTGCTATCCTAGTCTTACAACTAGCTCCTCAGACGTATACTTTCCCCCAGTCCGGGGGTAGGTTTTAATGTCTTGTACTGACAAAATTAATGAAAAAACTAATTTTAGCCTGCCCTGGTTAATTGTGTCAAAGCAAACTAAAGTCTGCCATTCCCTTTCATCCTTGGGCTGAAGCCACAGGGTTTTCAGGGAGCTTTCTTATAACAACTTGCTTGTTTCGGGTGTCGGGCGGGTGAGGTCGATCGCCCTTGTATCTCCGGCCAGCACCGGTAGCCCGAACCGCGTAGAATCCAGCTCAAAGCTGCTGTAATTTCCACGCCCTCTAGTTTACCAAGCTCTTGGCCCCAAAAATATGTCGCTGGCGTTAAGAATTGCTACGCACAATTACTTACGGGCATGGGCATGGGCCAAACAGGGCATGAGCCAAACAGGGCATGGGGAATTGTAAATAACCAATAACTTCCGACAATGCACAAATATCTGCTGCTGTCAAACTGTTCAAACACCAGATAGAAAGTACAAAATGTATAAAGGGACTCCAATTCTTAGAATAACCAGGCAGGACGGGCATAAAATGAGCAATTTAGGTGTTAGTTACCTTTTATGGGCAGCTTGTTTTTTCGGCCCATTCGGACTCCACCGCCTCTACAACGGCAAGATTGGCACAGGTTTGCTGTGGCTGTGTACCTTTGGGTTGTTTGGGTTCGGGCAATTGTTTGACTTGCTGCTGCTGCCGCAGATGGTGGACGAACACAATGCCACTCTCAGGGGCAAACTCGGCGTATCTCCCCAAGGTATACCGCTATCTTCTACCAACGGGGCGATCGCCTCGACATACCAGAAGCAAACCGCGGAACAGTTAGGGATTAAACTCCTGAAGGCAGCTTATACCAAGAACGGCAGATTATCTGTCACTCAAGGCGTGATGGCTACCGGTGCTACTTTTGCCCAAGTGGAAGAGGCTTTCACCGCAATGCTCAAAACCGGTTATGTCAGCATCGAGAATGACCCTGTTACTGGCATTGTAATGTACTACTTTCACGAACTATAAGCAGGAGAGGGGGAGATGGGAAGATTGGGTGGATTTAACTGTAGGGTGCGTCAGTCTGGGGATTTGGCGTGTGGTTCGAGAGGCTAACTGCTGACGCACCCTACGATACTACGATACGACGAATATGGGGATTTAACTGTAGGGTGCGTCAGCCTGGAGATTTGCTGTGTGGTTCGAGAGGCTAGCTGCTGACGCACCCTACTGCTACGGGGATTTAACTGTAGGGTGCGTCAGCCTGGAGATTTGGCGTGTGGTTCGAGAGGCTAGCTGCTGACGCACCCTACTACTGGGGATTTAACTGTAGGGTGCGTCAGCCTGGAGATTTGCTGTGTGGTTCGAGAGGCTAGCTGCTGACGCACCCTACTGCTACGGGGATTTAATTGTAGGGTGCGTCAGTCTGCTACGGGGATTTAATTGTAGGGTGCGTCAGTCTGGAGATTTGCTGTGTGGTTCGAGAGGCTAGCTGCTGACGCACCCTACTGCTACGGGGATTTAACTGTAGGGTGCGTCAGCCTGGAGATTTGGCGTGTGGTTCGAGAGGCTAGCTGCTGACGCACCCTACTGCTACGGGGATTTAACTGTAGGGTGCGTCAGCCTGGAGATTTGCTGTGTGGTTCGAGAGGCTAGCTGCTGACGCACCCTACTGCTACTGCGGGATATTGCTTGGCTAACACTTATCGGAGAGTCGATCGAGCCAGCGAGGCAAAATCGGCTAGAATGTTTGTTTGTCTATACAACCAGAAAGTATTTAGCGTCATGGCAGTCCCTAAAAAGAAAACCTCCAAATCCAGAAAGAATATGCGTAAAGCCACATGGAAGCGCAAAGCTGTAGTGGCAGCTCAGAAAGCTCTGTCTCTGGGCAAATCAGTTCTGACTGGCCGCTCCAACAGCTTCGTGTATCCCGGCAATGAGGAAGAGGAGGAAGAATAAAGCAATTAAAAATTAACAATTGGCATTTCTGATATTTTGCACCATTCTCGCTTAACAGGCTTTCCGGGCTGTTGGCCAACACATATATTTTCTTGTGGGGTGGCCATTTCGGGCCGCCCTAAAGGAAAGGTTGAGAATGGTGTCAGATATTCACTTAATCTTTTTTTGCCTCCGGTAAAATCAGCATGGCATCGCCAAAAGAATAAAAACGGTACTGATGCTCCATCGCCTCTTGGTAAAGTTCCAACAGCCGAGGCCTTCCAACCATCGCGCTTAACATCATCATCAAAGTAGAGCGCGGTAAATGAAAATTGGTAATCATCCCGTCCACAACCCGCCACTTGTAACCTGGATAAATAAACAAATTTGTCTGGCCGCAAAAAGGCTGCAAGGAAAAATCGCCACTCGCCGCAGCCGCTCCCTCTAAAGCTCGTACTGCTGTTGTACCCACAGCAAAGATCCGCCCGCCTCTAGCTTGAGTTTCGCGGATTTTCTCGACGGTGGTAGCGGATACTTCCACCCATTCGTTGTGCATTTGGTGAGTTGTCACGTCTGCTACTTCCACGGGGCGAAACGTTCCTACCCCGACATGGAGGGTGACAAAAGTTTTATCAATTCCCCGCTCATCCAAGCGGCTGAACAATTCTTCGGTGAAGTGCAAGCCTGCTGTAGGGGCAGCCACCGCCCCAGGTTTTTCTGCATAAACAGTCTGGTACTGTTCCGGTGCAGCCTGGGACTTATCGATGTAGGGCGGCAGAGGTACGTGGCCGTATTCATCCAAAAACTTCGCCAGAGTCGCATCTGTGGGGATGTCAAATTCTAACAGCCGTCCTCCTGTTGACTCGTCCCTAGCAATTACTGTCGCAGTCAACCGACGATCGACTGCCACAGCATCGGGAAGGCAACAGCAAGGGCCTTCTGCCGATTCATCACAGGAGGCGGGTTCAAACTCTATTTTGGCTCCCAACTTTAAGCGTTTCCCCGGTTTGACCAAAGCCAGCCAGCAGTTGTGCTGCCTTTCTTCCATCAACAATATCTCCACAGCCGGGCCGTTGGGCTTGTGCCCGTAGAGCCTCGCCGGCAGAACACGGGTGTTGTTGAGTACCAGCAAGTCTCCGGGTTCAAGCAAATCCGGCAAATCCTGGAAAATCCGGTGTTGCTGGCTGCTGGGAGAGTCTACCACCAGCAAGCGAGAACTGTCCCTCGGCACTACGGGATTTTGGGCAATGCGATCGGGCGGAAGTTCGTAGTCATAACCGTCCAAAGACCAGTCAATCTCTGTCATCGGGTGAATTCCTGTCAAAAATCTGTCAACTGGGTAACAAATTGGGTAAAAACCCCCATCCCAAGTCGGGTGCTTTTCCCCTTGTGGTTGCCGGTATAGCCCGCGACGATAGAGGTGTAGCATCAGCTTTGCTCGAAGGATAGTTATGGAATACCTCTACTACATCGCCAATACTAGCCTCACTCTGAGAGTCGTGGATTTCCTACGCACGGCTAGTCATCTTCCATTGCAATTTATCACTGTTATTCACCAAATAGACGGCTGGGTGGTGAAGGTGAAAATGAGCCAATATTTGACTCCAGAAATGCACGGGGATTTTCGGGCTTTTATGAACGAACTCGGAATTCCTTACGATGCTGAAATTCGCTTGCAGATGGCACTTTGGAGTTTGGAAACCGGACAGTCGCCACTGAGCGTGATGCGCCGCTACCAAGTCGCCGTGGTTTGTCACGGAAGCCCCGATCGCAAGGAAATTGAAGCGTTTCGCCAGCAGTTTGTCAAGGGTCTGGGATATTGCCCGGAAACTCTCGCCTAGACTGCGGAGCATATAAATTGCCTGCGATGATCGCAGAGTCCGAGCGGGAGAAGGCAAGAGAGGCAGAGGATTTAACGCTTTTTCCACGCCCGTTACAGATGAAGAAACCAATGGGCCAAAGTCAAGGCAAGTTAACAATTAAAAATTACCAAGTGGCATTGCTTTTTAATTTTAGCCTGTAATTTTTCATTTGACTTCTAATCGCTAAAAGCCGATCGAATGTATGCTTGCAGGGTGAGCAGGTAATTTCCGGCAAGGGCGGATTGAGAGTTAGGGCCCGTTAGGGGTGGTATGATGTGCTTAGTGTTTTGCCCAGAGGGTTCGCACCTGACGAGGGCGACATCAAAGCGACAAGAATTATTTGCTAAATCTGGACGAGTGCTTAAAAATATTTCGGCGGTTTGCCAAAGTTTGGCTTGTTTTGTGGCACTAACAGCCAGCATTCCGCCAGCATCCCAATTTCCCCGACGGCGAGTTTTGACCTCTACAAAAGCTAATATCGGGAATTGGTGATTGGAAATGCCTGGGTTTTTTTGGCTTGCTTCATCTCTTCCGAGGGCGATGATGTCAATCTCTCCCCAGCGACAGCGGTACTGACGGTGCAGGATTTCCCAGCCTTGCTGCTCTAACCACTCGGCGACTAAGTTTTCTCCCAACGTGCCCAAATCCCGAGAGTTTGTGGATTGCGGAGAATTAGAGCCGGCATCCGTCAGCGAAGAGGATCGCTTTCTGGTAGAATTCAATTTTGAACTGTCATCGCTGCCCATTAGCTTTAATTTGTATGACTTCTGGAATTCGCCAACATATTTATACTTTCTTGCTCAGCTTTGTTATTTTAGCAATAATTGCGGCTGGGGCGATCGGTATCAATCCCGCACCTGCTTTCGCCTTGGATCACGACAAAGAAATTTTAGTGGGCGCTGATTTTACTGGACAAGTTTTGACTGACGACAGTTTTAATAAAGCTAATCTTCGCAACAGCAATTTTACCAAGGCAGATTTGCGGGGCGTCAGCTTTTTTGCCGCCAATATGGAAGAAGCAAATTTAGAAGGTGCAAATTTTACTGGTGCGACTTTGGATTTGGCTCGCATGATGAGAGCAAATTTAACTAATGCTATCCTTGAGGGTGCTTTTGCTTACAATACCAGACTCGAAGGAGCGGTGATTGATGGTGCTGATTTTACTGAGACACTGCTGCGAGACGATATGATCGAAAAGCTTTGTAAGGTTGCCAAAGGTACTAATCCGGTGACTGGTAGGGAGACTCGCGAAACTCTGTTTTGCGATTATTAAAACGTTGGTGAAAAGAAGGACTGAAGTCCTCACTACGAACCTAGCTTGTACCTTGTAGGGTGTGTCGCCCTCGAAAATTCCTGAATATAATCGCTCATCTCATGGCGACGCACCCGCTCCCATTTATAATAGTATTTGTAGGGTGTGTCGCCCTCAAAAATCCCTGAAGGTAATCGATAATCTCATGGCGACGCACCTTATACCATTTACAAAAAGCTTTGTTACAGAACAAATGTTGTTTTCTCCACCCCATGTGTCAGGTGCGTGGCTACGAACGAAAGAAGGACTGAAGTCCTCACTACGAACCTGTTTAAGGACTGAATTCCTCACTACGAACCTGGTTTGTAGTCAGGACTTTAGTCCTTCTTCTTAAGCCCAGGGTATGGAGGTTAAATCGTAAAAATTAACTTGACGCAACCTCTCTAATTCCTCTATCCATTCTTGTTCGGCGCAGAGTTGTTGGTAATATTCAATTGCTGCATCGGTTTTTTTCCACATATCGAGGGCAATTCTACGCCGCTTAATACTGAGAATTTGCTCGATACAGGCGATCGCCGATCGAATGACTAAAGGCGCGCGATAAACATTTTTTTCTGAAAACTCGTTTAAGTGAAATAAATGCGATATTTGATTGAGTTGAGTTGGATACTCAATGAAACTATCTTGCAATTTCAATATTAACTCAGTCGGCGCTATTTGTAAAGACATTTTGTGCAATAATTCTGCATTCAAAATCAGGTGCCACAAAAATCTGTGGTGAGAAAGGCTAAACTGTACGTCTCTAGCTTCTATGGCTTCTCTGACTTCTTGCCGATATTCGGGACAGTGCAAGTAAATCTGCAATAATTGCGCTTCTGCTTCTTCTAACAAACTCCGGGCTGCTACTGAAAATCCTGTTTTTGAGTTTTTAGTGGCGCTGCTGGTACGCTGTTTTTTATATTGTTTGCTAGGCTTGAGTTTGTTTCTGATTAACAGTGGCATTGTCAAAGTTTCGTCTTGATTCAGCCGCTGTCCCCAATCGCTGACTACTTGATTGAGTAAGTTTTCGGCTATCATCTTGGTAAGGCGAAAATCTCCTTTGCTAAGAATTTCGGCGCACTTTTGCAAATAATGCGATAACTGATTGTCGTCACTAATATTGGTTAGTAAGTTAATGATTTTCTTGGTGATTTGCTGGGAAGTATCTGCTTGCTTTAAATCTTGATTGATGAGCATTTGTTGCAGTTGCCAGTCTAGCCATAATGGAGCGTTTTCGAGCAATTCTCGATATTGTTCTGGAGAGTAGGTTTTGAGATATTCGTCGGCATCTTTGCCGTCGGGAATGTTGAGTACCCGCAGTTGTACTTCTCCTTGATAGGCGAGTTGTTCTATTTCTCCGATCGCTCTTTCTGCTGCTTTCGTGCCTGCTTTGTCGGCATCGAAGTTGAGGATAATTTGTTTGGAATCAGTATACCGCAATAACTGCCGCACTTGGTTTAAACTCAGGGCTGTGCCGAGGGAGGCGACGACGTTGGAGATGCCGGCTGCTTGAAGTGCGATCGCGTCAAAGTACCCCTCTACGACGATCGCGCGATCGGCTTTGCTAATTGCTGTTTTGGCTGTATCTAAGCCATATAAAGTCTTGCCTTTGTCGAATAGTTCTGTTTCGGGAGAGTTCAGATATTTGGGTTGTTCGTCGCCGAGAGCTCGCCCGCCGAAACCGATGACTCTACCTTGGGTATCGCGAATGGGAATCATGATCCGATTGCGGAAGCGATCGTAATAACCACTTCCGCCTGATTTGCGCGGTACAATTAATCCTGCTTGTTCTACTAATTGCGCCGGATAGTTTTTTTGTTCTACTAAATAACTGTAAAGTGCTTCCCAACCTTGGGGTGCATAACCTAGTTGAAATTTTTGGATAGTTTCTTCGCCCAGGTGGCGATCGGATTTGAGATATGCTAAGGGTTCTTCTCCTTGGCTTTGTCGCAGGGCGTGTTCGTAAAATTTGGCTGTTAGTGCTGAGATTTCATAGAGTTGTTCGCGCAGTGAAATTTGCCTTTGCAATTCTTGTCGGTGCTCGGGTTCGACGGTTTTGACGGGGACTTGATAATTTTTAGCTAGTTCTAATACTACTTCGCTGAAAGAGCGTTTATCCAATTCCATGATGAATTTAAAGGCATTTCCGCCTGCACCGCAGCCGAAACAATAGTACATTTGTTTGGATTGGTTGACGGTAAAGCTGGGAGATTTTTCATCGTGAAAAGGACACAATCCGACGTATTCTTTGCCGCGTTTTTTCAATATTACTCGACCGGAAATAACGTCTACTATGTCTGCTCTTTGTTTGACTTCTTCGATGGTTTCTGGGTGCAGCCGGGGAACTTGCATAGGGTTATTTTAGGGGATTAAAATTATGTTTATTTTGAGCGATCGCACTATTTGAGTTTTCCGGGACGTAGAAAACGGGTTTTTTACGAAAATACACAGGTTGCCGCCAGGATATTCGGCTTAAAAACCGGTTTCTTTCTTTGGTGTTGATGCGAGCGCGAACTGTTAGTAAAGCAAGATAAGCTGTTCTGTGTTTAAATTGTATATTCGGGACGGGCTAGAAGCCCATCCCACAAGAATTTGATTTATGATTGACGCGCAATTTAAATGCAGAATAGCTTACTCGCTTTATTGTAAGATATTTAGACTAACTGTAAGGAGCATCGGCAATAATGCGAATTTTAATGATGGGCGGTACTCGGTTTATTGGGGTTTATCTTACTAAGATTTTAGCAGCACAAGGGCATGAGGTGGTGTTGTTTAACCGGGGCAATAAGCCTGTGCCGGTTTCGGGTGTGACACAGATTTTGGGCGATCGCACAAATGTCGAACAATTACAAGAAAAATTATCTGCGGTCGAGTTTGATGCGGTTTTTGATAACAACGGTCGGGAATTGAGCGATACGAAGCCTTTAGCTGAGATATTTAAGGGGCGGGTGCAGCACTTTGTTTATATGAGTTCTGCGGGGGTTTATTTGAAATCTGACCAAATGCCTCATATCGAAGGAGACGCTACCGATCCCAAAAGCCGACATTTGGGTAAGTGCGACACTGAGAAATATTTAGCTGAGTCCGGTTTGCCTTGGACTTCGATTCGCCCGACTTACATTTACGGGCCCCAAAATTATAACGATTTGGAGGCTTGGTTTTTCGATCGCATTGCGCGCGATCGCCCGATTCCGATTCCGGGTAACGGGATGCACTTCACGCAGTTGGGGCACTGTCAGGATTTGGCGATGGCGATGGCGGCGGTTTTGGGTAACTCTAGGGCGATCGGGCAAATTTACAACGTTTCGGGCGATCGATTTGTCACCTTTGACGGTTTAGCGCGCGCCTGCATTCAAGCAGCAGGCAAATCACCCGATGCTATTAAGATTGTACACTACGATCCGAAACAATTTGACTTCGGCAAAAAGAAAGCTTTCCCGATGCGATTGCAGCACTTTTTCGCATCAGTTAATAAAGCTGTCACCGAGCTTAATTGGAAGCCGGAATTTGACTTAGTTTCGGGATTGAAAGATTCATTTCAGAATGATTATGTAGTTTCGGGAAGGGACAAAGCGGAGATAGATTTTTCTGTTGACGATGAGATTTTGAAAGCCGTTTAAAGTAAAATAGGACTTACTCACGCTCACATCAGAAACCCGGTTTCTTCGTAGATTTATCGCTATTGTTGGCACAAATCATAGAAACCGGGTTTCTAGCCCATGCGTCTAAACCATGTTAAATCAAAGTAAAGTGTACAATCCGCACCATACGCATATTAAGGGAGAAAAATAACATGAGATTCATCAATCCCAAAATTGACTTCGCCTTCAAAAGAATATTTGGATCGAATCAAAATACAGATATTCTGATTAGTTTCTTAAATGCTCTGCTTTATGACGGGGAAACCATAATTGAAAGTTTGGAAATCATCGATCCTTCTCTAGTCCCTCCGATAGTCGGACTTAAAAACAGCTATTTAGATGTCAAAGCCAGACTCAATGACGGCACATTTGTAATTATCGAAATGCAAGTGTTGAACGTGCAGGCATTTAGCAAGCGGGTTTTGTACAATGCTGCCAAAACCTATGCACTGCAATTAACAATGGGAGAACTTTACCGACAATTGCGGCCTGTGATTGCTTTGACTATCACAGATTTTAAAATGTTTGATGACTCGGAAGATGTGATTTCGCATTTTGTTTTTAAAGAAAGAACTCGCCTATCGGATTATCCCGATAATCAAATGGAGTTAGTATTCGTAGAGTTGCCGAAATTTCATAAAAAATTGGAGGATTTAGAAACAATTGCAGACAAGTGGATTTACTTTATTAAAACCACTGGTACTTTGAATGAAGTGCCTCAAACAATGGCTACAGTTCCGCAAATTCAGAGAGCTTTTGAAATTGCAAATCAAGTTAGTTTGACACGAGAAGAATTTGATACCTTGCAAGAGCAAGAGTTTTTAGTTCAAGATCAGGAGGGATCTGCGGCTTTAAGCAAAGAAGAAGGTAGGGAAGAAGGTAGGCAACAAGGACAAATAAACACTATTATGCGTTTGCTAAATCGCCGTTTTGGTCAAATAAATCCCGATGTTCAAACCCAAATTGCCGAATTGTCGATCGACAAATTGAATGATTTAACAGAAGCCCTGTTAGATTTTTCAAACGCCGAAGATTTGACAGCCTGGTTGCAAGCTAATTCTCCATAAACTGACTACTGTTTTTTGACTGACAACTGTCAGGGAAAAGATGATTAGATGACCATTTTACCACTTGTCGGCAGAATCTACTGGTATTGTGACAGACTTTCTGCTACAAGGGCGATCGCAAATTAGTTAAACTAAATCAGATACAAAACCTCTCCCCAACCCCTGTTTGACTCCGAAAGGGGAGAAAAACTCGGAAATATCAGGTAAACTTCATGCTTGGAATCACACTCGGCACTCGTTACAGCATTATCCGTCACTTGGGAGGCGGCGGATTTGCTCAAACTTATTTAGCTGAAGATAAGCAGCTACCAGGTAATCACCTTTGCGTCGTCAAGCAGCTTAAGCCTCAAGCAACCGATCCCGAAACTCTACGGGTAGCAAGACGTTTGTTTGATACGGAAGCACAAGTTTTGTATAAGTTGGGAAATCACGATCGCATTCCGCAACTTTTTGCTTACTTTGAAGAAAATCAAGAGTTTTATCTCGTTCAAGAATTTATCGAAGGCCACGATTTAAGTGAAGAAATCCCTCAATTTCCTGCGGGAAGTCCCGGGGGAATGAAAGAAGATGAAGTCATTGCTATTTTGCAGGAACTTCTAGAAATTTTAGATTTTGTACACCAGCAAAATGTGATTCACCGCGATGTGAATCCCCGCAATATTCTGCGCCGAGATCGAGATGGTAAGTTGGTGTTAATTGACTTCGGCGCAGTCAAGGAAATTACTACTCAAATCACCAATCCTCAGCCCAAGAATAGCTTAAGCGTGAGTATCGGTACGCCCGGTTATATGCCCAGCGAACAATCTCATGGTAATCCGAAACTCAGCAGCGATATTTATGCCGCAGGTGCGATCGCAATTCAGTTTCTAACGGGCATCAATCCTCATCAAATGCCGAAAAATCCTGATACAGAAGAAATAATTTGGCAGGATAAAGCATCGGTGAGTCCTGAATTTGCCAAGATTTTAGATAAGATGGTAAAGTACGATTTTCGGCAGCGTTATTCGAGTGCAGGCGAAACGCTGGAAGCTATTAAAGAATTGAAAAAATATTTTAGTGGTACTATTCCGGTATTACCTCCAGTTGTTGCTGTGAAGAAGCCGCAAAAACCACGAAAAAAACTATATTTTAAAATATTAGCGATCGCGAGTTTTATTGGCATTACTATTATAGCATCAATTTATGGTGTAAATACTTTTAATTCTGCTAATGCAACTGACTTGCATAATCGAGGTATTACTCTTTACAATTTAAGCCGATTTGAAGAAGCTCTAGCCGCCTACAATCGAGCCATAACTCTCCGTCCTGAATACGCGGAAGTTTGGCAGGAAAAAGCTAAAACTTTATATGAGTTAAAAAAATATAAGGAGTCACAGTTAGCCTATGATAAAGCAATAGAATTACAGCCGGAATATTTGGAGGCTTGGGCGGGACGCGGTTATGCTTTGGACAAGTTGCAACAGTCAAAAGAGGCGATCGCATCTTTTGACAACGCTTTAAAAATCCAACCCGACTATGCCGCAGCGTGGCAAGGTAGAGGCGATACTTTGTTAGACTCGCAGCGGTACGAAGAGGCGATCGCATCCTACGAAAAAGCCGTCCAATTTCAGCCTGATTTGTACCGTGCTTGGTACAATCGAGGACAAGCTTATCAAAAGTTAAAACAGTACGATCGAGCGGTAGAATCCTATCAAAAAGCAGTTGAGATTAAATTTGACAATTCTGATGCTTGGTACAACTTAGGTAATGTTTACTTAGAGTTGAACAAAAATCAAGAAGCTTTTGAGGCTTACGAAAAAGCGGTGCGATTTCAGCCAAATTTTTATCAAGCCTGGTACAGTAAAGGCATCGCTTTGCTGAAAATGCGCCGCCATGAAGAAGCGGTACAAGCTTACGAACAAGCTGTTAAATTAAAACCGGATTATCATCAAGCATGGTATAATTTAGGTTGGTCGTACCACGAATTACGCAAGTACGAAGCAGCTATTGAGTGTTATAGGAAAGCCTTAGATTTAAATCCGAAACAATCTCAAGGCTGGTACAATAGAGGCAATGCTCAATACAATTTGAAACGGTACGAAGATGCGATCGCCTCTTACAACGAAGCCGTCTATGTGAAACCCGACTACCCGGAGGCGTGGTATAGCCTCGGTAACGCCCTGGTAGCGGTAAAAAGATTCGGAGATGCGATCGGCTCCTATGATAAAGCAATCCGCTACAAACCGGATTACGGAGCCGCAATCGAAGCAAAAAAACGGGCCGAAAGTCAGCCGGGAATTAGCCCACAGCCTCCCCAAAAACCATAAATTGTTAATTAGGAAAACCGGGCGAATGGAATTCGCGTCTATACAAACAAAACCCGCCGACACGGGTTAAAAAAACCCGGCGAATGGAATTCGCGTCGATACAAACAAAACCCGCCTCCGCGGGTTAAAAAAACCCGGCGAATGGAATTCGCGTCGATACAAACAAAACCCGCCTCCGCGGGTTGAAAAACCCCGGCGAATGGAATTCGCGTCGATACAAACAAAACCCGCCTCCGCGGGTTGAAAAACCCCGGCGAATGGAATTCGCGTCGATACAAACAAAACCCGGCGGTTGAAACCGCGTCTACACAAACACTCACGCGCCTCCGCGGGTTGAAAAAACCCGGCGGTTGAAACCGCGTCTACACAAACAAAACCCGCCTCCGCGGGTTGAAAAAACCCGGCGGTTGAAACCGCGTCTACACAAACAAAACCCGCCTTCGCGGGTTGAAAAAACCCGGCGGTTGAAACCGCGTCTATACAAACAAAACCCGCCTCCGCGGGTTGTTGAAAAAACCCGGCGGTTGAAACCGCGTCTACACAAACAAAACCCGCCTCCGCGGGTTGAAAAAACCCGGCGGTTGAAACCGCGTCTACACAAACAAAACCCGCCTCCGCGGGTTGAAGAATTGATTGTAAAAATTACGTTATTTTCTTAAGTCCGCGGAGGCGGACATCGTTTGTATAGACGCGGTTTCAACCGCCGTCTTATCTCTTTTACCTAACAGCAGGAGTAATTACCGTAACCCGGCGGCTGTCTACCAACATCGGCCAAAAACCTCGATCGCTTAATGCTTTTACGGCCGCAGTAGCAGCATTTTGATCCGTTGTATAAGCAACGAATAAAAAGGGACGTTGGCCGTAGGAAGCTAAGCCTACTTGCGTACCCAATGCTTGCTTAACTTGGCCGGCTAATTCCGGTTGATTGAAGTAATCTACCAACACGGCGTAACCGGGGCCGAGGGCTTGCGGATTGAACCCACTATTCCCAGTCTGGCGATTGGCGATTGCTTCTGAACCTGCTGCTGGCTGGGGGTTGTAGACTGGCAAGTTTTGCGGAAGTGCTGCTGCGGGCGATCGAACTACGTAAGCTTGCAGTCCGACAACATCTTTGATGTATTTCACCCAATCGGTAGCAATTTGCGAGTTACGAAACCCACCAACCCGCGTCACCGTGTCGTTAATGTACCGACAAACTGTATTGTCAGTATTTCCGGGGAAAGAGCGTTTTGCTCTTTCTTGCTGTTCCGGCGTTTTGGTAACAATTAACAGTAAATACTCGTCTGACTGTGGCGGTTCGCAACTTGATTCAGCTTTAACAGAACTCGATAAAACTGTCAAGACTAAAAGGGCGATCGAAGTAGCAGAAAATAAGGGAAAACGAACTAAAAGTTTGTTTAAATTCCCCCTTAAAATTCCCTGCTTTGCTGTAGATTTTTGTGCTAGTTTGTTCATGCTGGCTGTAGGGATGCGAGGGCATCGGGAATAGTTGCTGATGGTGCTTGGAATTCACCTGTCAGCACATATTCTAATCGTAGTTTTAACCAAGTAATAAACACAGGATCGGTAGAAACAATGGCGGCGGCTGGCTGAGGGCATTTTGCTTTAATTTCTGCCATAGTCGGTGATTCTAAAAAAGCAGGCTGTTTGACTAACCAGAAGTCAATCTGTTTTTCTTGTTCGTTGTAGTTACGAATTCTTTCTTTAAACACTTCATCAAGGGCTTCTTCTTCGAGTAAAAAGCGTTGGCTGGCTAAAACGTAGTAGTAGGTTTGCATTTTTTTCGATTGTTAGGGGTTAGTATCGCCTGTACGGGCGGTTTGCCGAGTTGCGGCAGTTGGAGAACCTTAGACTATTGTGCCGTTTACTTTACCTTATTTGTTGTCATTTTGGGTAGGTGCAGAGCAAGTTATGTGCGAAAAATGATTGGCTTGATAGGAGTTGGGGGATTTGGGAATTATTTTTCTGGCGGTTGATTTTGTCTGTAATTTAGGTAAAAATAGAAAGTTAGATGGAATTGCACGTTAAATAATTGCCAGTTATTAAGACAATTTTGGGCTGTCATACCGGATTGGGAGTGGTTTGCATATGGACAGTATTGCGATCGGTATTGCTTGGTGTGTCGCTTGGGGCGATCGACGCGAACCTCAATTTGCGATCGATGTGTTGCAGGAAATGCGACGGGCGTTGGCTTCTGGGGAGGAAGTGCCGGCTCAGGTGAGGGAAATTGTCGATCGGGTTCGGGAACTTCTGGCTATTCCAGAGAAGATTTCCAGAGAAGAGTTTCCGCAAACAATAACTGATTTGCAAAATAAATACCCGAATTTGTGGAATCAGCCGGGGAAAATTGGTTTAGTGTACGGCGGTGTCACCAAGGTTAAGCAATATGTATTTGAAGATGCCAAACTGCCAGATATTCGCGGTGCATCTGCACTTCTAGATCGCATCAACTTACTTGACTTACCTGCTTTTTTTGATAAACGTCCTGAATCTCCAAGTGATAAAATTCAGTCTTTAGAAGTAAGAAAATGGCTGGGTAAAAACTTTGGCGGACAACCTAAGCTTTCAGAAGCTTTGATTCCTGAGATGATTGTCTATTCCACTGGTGGGAATATCTTAGCTTTTTGCCCAGCAGCTTTTGTAAATGAGTTAAGTGATGCCATTGAAAAACGCTATTCTTTTGTAACCCTAACTGCTAATTCCTGTGCGGTTGGAGATAAGTTTAATCTTTTAGAAATTCGATTTGGTTTGTTACGAGACTCGATAGAACAAACTTTCTGGCTAGATAAATACCGCCAAACATATAATGATGCCGTAGTTGAGGCTTATTTTGGCAAGCTGGATCGAGAGTCAAACGAACCTGTCCAGGTATCTCATGTGGAAGAGGCGTTTATTAATCGCAAGAGTTTTAATGAATTAACTACTAAATTGGCCGTGATGTTTAATCAGCGGCGCAGTGGCAATGACTTTGAAAATCGCCCCAGCCGCCGCTATCCGCCGATGCTGGAAACGCACCCTTATTTGCAAAGAGATGAGTCGGATCGGCGATCGGCTATCACTCGCGCTACCGACAATCCCGACAATCGCAGTGAAAAAGGTCTTCCGGGGAGTCCTTGGTTTTCGGAGGTTTCTGCACGAAAACGCAAAGCGGGCGATCGGGCTAAGAATGGAATAATGAAAGAAACTCATTGGTATACAAACGAAGAATGGGCTGCTGATGTCATTGAAGGTTGGGTTGACAAGTTTGAAGATTTCTTAAAAAAGCATCCCGGAAAACTTCAAAAATACTGCGGCAATCGCGAGATTAAAACAGTGGAAGTGGCTCAATCTTTAACTCAGCTTGGTAGTATGAGTAATGGCTTTGTAGCCTACATCTATGCCGATGGCAATAACATGGGTGGCTACATTCAAAAAATTACCACTCCCCAAGAATATCAAAATTTTAGCGAAGATGTTGACAATGCTACTAAATATGCTGTTTTTCAAGCCTTAGCCGAACATCTTCATCCCCGCCAAGTCAAAGAAAATAACAAGTCAGAATCGACTCTTCCAGATGGTGCTTGGATTCATCCCTTTGAGATTATTACGATTGGTGGTGATGACATTATCTTGATTGTGCCGGCCGATCGGGCATTAGCGATCGCCAAAACCATCGGCGAACAGTTTGAACAAATCTTGCTCAAACAAGTTGAAATCTCCGGCGTCAACATCAAAGGTAACTATCAAGCCAATCTGCAAGAAAAGCCGATCGATCTAAGTAAGTGTCACCGCTACTTAAGTCCAGATTTGGAAAAACAACCAAAACCTAGCAATTGTCAATTAAGTACATCGATCGGCGTGTTAATTGCCGACTATAAAACTCCGATTTACTATGCCAAAAAACTTTACGAACAATTGCTCAAATCAGCCAAAAAACGTGCTAAAGAGTTAAAAAAACACGGATACTGTGGAGGTACAGTTGATTTTTTGGTGATGAAATCTGTAACTGCAATTTCATCCAGCATCGAAGACTTCCGCAACGAAGCATTAACCAAAGACAGTTCTCCAAAACTTAAGTTGTACGCGGCACCTTACACTTTGTACGAAATTGGCGGATTGATTGAATCTGTCAAAGCGCTGAAAAAAGCTGAATTCCCCAAATCGCAACTCTACCAAATTCGCAGTTTCCTAGAACAAGGAAAACAAACAACAATCCTCAACTACCGCTATTTCAGAACCAGACTCAAAGATGTTAACTCAAAACTACTTCAAGAAAAGTTTGAAGAAGCTTGGTGTAAACCCAAAAATCCAGAAAATAATGGTAATCTGGCTCCCTGGATGTCTGTGATAGAGGAAAACAAACTAACAGTATATGAAACCATTTGGCGAGAAATTGTAGACATTTACGATTTCATTGAGATTGAAGAAGATTCCCAATTAAGTTCAGAGATTTCGGTAGATGCGGAGGTTGAATTATGATTGTTCTCACGACTTTATCAAGGTCAATTGATAGTTACACAGTTACAGCAGTAATTGATACAGCTTTGTGTGTAGGTGCGGGCGGTTCCTCCGGTTCCCTTGCAGATAAGCCAATTGTCCGCAATGCAGAAGGAAACCTGCTAATTCCTGGTTCTCAAATCAAAGGTCGCCTCCGCCACGAATGCGAGAAAATTGCTAGAGGTTTGGGTTGGAAGATTTCCGAGTCTCCTAGTCCCGGAAACATGGTAATTCGCAGAGACAAAGAACCGAATATTTTTGGTCGCAGCGAATACGAAGTTTTAGGATATAATGAGACTTATCACTGTTTAATTAGTCAAATATTTGGCGATCCAGTTTTGCCATCGCGGGTAATCTTTGAAGATTTAATTTGTACGGAAGAACCAGAAAATTTAGCTGAGTTTATACGTCCGGGAGTGACAATAAATCGCCGCCGCGGCACCGCAGAAGAGAAAAAGCTTTACTTTTTAGAGACTTCTCCACCTAATGTTTCACTGAGATTTAAAGGTGAAATTCATCTGTTACCAAATTGTCCCAGTTACGCCAAACCTTTGATGTTGGCTGGTTTCAAACACATTCACGCATTAGGTGGAAGTAAATCGGCTGGTTTGGGATGGCTGAGTTGGGAAACTTTACCGAACTTTGAAGTTACTGATGCAGATTGGGATTGTTTAGCAAGGGGAGGGAAAAATGCAGCGAATTGAACTGGAAATTAAGGCTTTGTCTCCTTTGGCGATCGCCCGTCAGAAGCCGGGAGGTTCGATCGGCGAGGCTGTAGACTATATCCCCGGTACGGTGATTCGGGGTGCTGTGGCTGCTCAGATTTTGGATCTGTCAAATGGGCGATCGACCGATTTGACCAAAAATGGCGGCGATTTTCAAGCTTTATTCTTGAGTGAAAATCCCGCAATTTTTCAAAATGCTTATCCAGCACTGATAGTTGATGGCGATATAGTCTCTAAAGATACATTGGAAGAGTATGGAGTTTTACCTACAACAGCACTCAGTTCTAAAAATAAGCCTGGTTTCAAAGAGGAAGAGGACGATCCAGAAAAAAATGGCGTTTTTGACACTTTAATCGATCGCTTTTGTGCTGAAGGTTACGGATATCCCTACGATCCAAATTGCCCAAAAGACGGAGAGAGAGTCGATGCTACTGGAATTACTTTTTACTGTAAAGTCGATGATGAGTATCACAGTCTTAAGGTCAACAAACGCCTGCTAACGCGAGTTGGGATTAATCGTCGCAGGGCTACATCGGAGGAAGAAATACTTTACAGTTTGGAAGTTTTGAATGAATCTCAGGAAACCAAACAAAATCCTGTTTACTATCGAGGTGCGATTTTAGTCGAGGAGAATTTAGCAGAATCTCTACGGAATTTCATTCAGACTCGCAATCAAAATTTTCGGTTGGGCGGTTCGACTTCCAGAGGATTGGGGAAAGTGGAAATTCACACAAAAAATCCTGTTGATGCTAAGATAGATGTGAGCGATCGCATCGCTAAATTCAATAAAAAATTGAAAGAGCGTTGGGATAAATGGGGAGTTTTTGGTGATCCGATTAAAGAGTCACCAACAAGCCGAACTTATTTCACCTTAGACTTGCAATCCGATGCTATACTGACTGAAAACTGGCGACGTACAACTATAATATCCGAAAAGATGTTGCACCAGTTTGCAGAGGTTAAAGATAAAGATGAATCTTTGCGTTTGGAGGCGGCTTACAGCAGTTACGATTTTCTGTCTGGTTGGAATGCTGGCTGGGGCTTGATGAAAGATGTAGAGTTGATCACCAATAAAGGAGCGGTTTATTTGTTCAGTACAACTCAACCAGGGCTTTGGATTGAGAGATTGGGAGAGTTGGAAATGAGGGGATTGGGCGATCGAACTTGCGAAGGTTTTGGTCAAATACAAATTTGCAACGAATTTCACAATGTATTTAGAGAGGAGGCAGTGTAGATATGTTAGAGATTTTGGATATGTCCTTACAAGAACAATTAGAACTGAGAATAGAGCGAGAAATAAGCAATCAGATGGACACAATACTTGAAAAAGTAAACAGGATCGCTAAAAAATTCTCCATTGACAACAAAGATGAAAAATCTCCGTTCAAAAATGTTCTGGCAGTTGCTACTGATTCTAGTTCTTCCCTTGAAGTTATCAAAAACTATATTCGCTATCAGATAGGTCGCAAAGATTCTAGTCTTATCTGGAAAAGCCTCGTTGAAGAAGATATGTTTGCGATAGCTTTAGTTAAAGAACTTAACAAATTAAATGAAGATGTTACAAAAATCTTACAAAAACTGAGAAAAAATATACCTAAAAATAATCCTCTGGAATCTTATCTGACCGATACTCAGAATCGGGAGAGAATCGAAAGAAACATTCATCTCAAAATTGCACAGCTCTATCTAGGCTATCTAGCACGAGAGCATACAGCAATGGTAGGAGAGAAAAAAGAGAGAGAAAAAAGAGAGAAAAAAAGAGAGAAAACTAAAGTTTAATCCACTTAGAACAATCTCAACATTGATACCTTAAGAATTAGGAGAACAAGCTATGCCTCGTCAAATTCAACCTCGTTTAGTTATTTCAACTGTTGGTACAAGTTTACTTACCAATCAAATTAATAGTAAGAAAAAGTCTGAATCCGATTGGTCTTTTTGCTTGCAGGACAATGCTAATCTAACTGAACAAAAGATTAATCCTGGTTCTGAGATTGATAATATCATTCAAGACTTAAAGCTGAGGGCTGAAGATAAGCTCAACAAAGCTAATACAATCGAGATCAGAGAAACGAGTGCTGAACTGAATGGTATTTATGGCTTATATGACGATCAACTAGAAAAAGGTAGGCTAGATCATCATGTACTAATTACTACAGATACAGCACAGGGAAAAATCACAGCAAAGATTGTTGAAGAATTTTTAAGGGAGCGAAGAATTAGTGTTGAAGTGTACACCCCTGCAAAACTTTCAACAGCTAATACTCAAGATTTCAATCACGGAATTGACAATTTGCTGGACTGGATTCATAGACGAGTGAAGGAAGACAAGAAGGAAAAAAACTATGAAATATATTTCAATTTGGTAGGTGGGTTTAAAGCACTACAAGGATGTATGAATACATTTGGGATGTTTTATGCAGATAAAATAATCGTATCCCCTCAATATTTCGGGGAAACAGTTATTCAGGCATCCATGACAAACCAAAAGGATTGAGAACAGATTTTTCACGAATAATAGTTGCCAAAGAGGGAATATTCCCAACCTGAGAAATGCGGT